>CAYMSG010000521.1:0-2513 GCA_964392955.1 uncultured Chitinophagaceae bacterium
CATTTTTTGGATTACCCAACCCCCAATGCGAAATACCATACTTCGCAGCATTTGTTTCCAACGCTTTCAATTGATTCGCAGACAGCGGATCCTGCACCGGTAAATGTTGGTTGATGGTTGGTGTGTTATGATCGGCAGTTGCAAAGGTGCGTTGCGGATACATCACTTTTAAACCACGGCTTTCCAAACCTAAGAAGGCAACAGGACTTGTTACTTCATGAATGAAATGACGGTCGATGAAAAACACATCCGGACCATCTTCAATCTTGCGGACCACGTGTGCATCCCAAACCTTATCGAATAATGTTGTTGGCGTATGACTCATATTCTTTCTATTTGAATAGTTGATAAATTCCGGCGGGCAGAGCAGCAATTACTGCTTGTATCCGCTGCCGGGGCTCAAATTTAACCCGATTCCCTAAATTTGTATAACCTTATTTTTCTATTACATCCATTGATAAAACCGATTTAGAAATATGGAACTCCGTCAGCTGCGCTACTTTATCAAATCGGCCGAGCTGCTCAATTTTACCGAAGCAGCTCACAGCCTGTACATCAGCCAGAGTACGCTTAGTCAGCAGATCAAGCAACTGGAAGATGAACTGGGTATGCCGCTGTTCGACCGGATTGGCAAACGGGTGCGGTTGACCGAAGCAGGCAGCCAGTTTCTGCCTTTTGCCCGGTTAACCGTTTCGGATGCTGAGGGTGGCCGTGCTGTGATTGATGACTTGAAAGGATTAAAAACAGGTGAACTGCGGATTGGTGTTACTTATGGTTTATCCACTTTGCTTACACCGGTGCTGGTGCAGTTTTCGGCACAATACCCCGAAGTAAAAATTATTGTGGAGTTTGGTACATCGGAAGATCTGCTGGATAAACTCAAATCAACCCGTGTTGATTTTCTACTATCGTTTTTGGAGTTGCAGGACAACGATATGTTTATCTCACAACGTTTGTATGAATCGCCGTTAACACTGGTGGTGCATCCATCGAATCCTGTGGCTGATAAAAAATCAATCACCATTAAAGACTTAAAAGATATACCGCTGGTGTTACCAGCCAAAGGTTTTCATACCCGCCATTTTTTAAACGAAGCATTGGCGCAAAACAATGTGCAGCCGAATATTAAAATGGAGTTGAATGATATTAATACATTGCTGCAGTTGGTTGAAACAGGCAACTGGTGTACCATTATGACGGTGGCTGCTGCCAAAGGCCGGCAAACATTAAAAACCATCCCCATCAAAGGATTGAACATCGTCAGCCAGGCCTCGATTACCTGGCCAAAAGAAAGCTACCGTAAGAAAGCAGCGATTGTTTTTACGGAGATGATTAAGAAGCAGATGAAGTGATGTTTGTCTTGTACAGTCACCAGTTGGGTGAGCAGACAACGTTGATTACTGTTCATCGTTAAATAAAAGGATCAGGCTTATTTCTGCTGCATTTTTAATGCTTCCTGCTTACCTTTTTTCTTACCTAAACGATACGCAATTATAAGAGGAAGAATAAGCAGTAAACCAATTTTAAGAATAGCTATTAAGATGATGATTAATTCCTGTGTTCCTAAAACGCCTAACAGTGTATTCATAGTTAGAAATCTGCTTCATTAATTTAGTGAAAGTTGAAGATTACTTTTTCGTCAACTCCAATACCACCAGCTTTCCATCAATGGTTTGTTCAGCTTTAACCCACGTCCAGGTACTGCTTTTTAACTTCCAGGTACCATCGAGGCGCTGCAAGGTTGCACTTGCATTCGTAGGATAGTCGGCAATGATGGCAACGTTCACACGGTCTTCGTTCCAGGTTCCCGTTGATTCAACCGCTGAGTTTTTCACTGCATCCACCTTTCGATCGGTCTTAAACTGAAATTCATATCCATCAAATTCCGGCTTGTAATCATTGGCTCCTTCTTTGTACACACTCACCAGCCAGCGACCATCGGTAATTGCTTTCACAATCAGAGTTTCGGCAATTTGTTCCTGCGTTCGCTTGATCGCCTTTTTACAGCCGCTCAGCAGCAACAGTGAGAAAACAAGCATCAATAATTGTTTCATAGATTTCATTTAACGAAGTATAAAACTACAATTTGTTTTGTGAATGACTAACCGTAGAAGTACGCAATAAGCACAGGACAGCTTTTCAGCTACTTATGTGATCTAGAAACGCTTCCTGGTGAATTATCTTATTTTTACTGTATGCAAATTGCTGATATCATCCGTTTTTTAGAAACACTGGCTCCGCCCTCACTGCAGGAAGGTTACGACAATGCCGGATTGCTTACCGGAGTGGGAAATTGGGAATGCACCGGTATACTGGTTAGTCTTGATGCAACCGAAGAAGTAGTACTGGAAGCAAAAACCAGGGGCTGTAACCTGATTGTGGCCCACCATCCGATTGTTTTTGGCGGACTGAAACGTATCACAGGCAGAAATTATGTGGAGCGGGCTGTAATCGCTTCTATAAAAAATGATATAGCCATTTACGCCATCCATACCAACCTCGATAATATATTA
>CAYMSG010000522.1:0-2512 GCA_964392955.1 uncultured Chitinophagaceae bacterium
AAAAAATGAAAAAGCATTTACGGTAGAAGATGCAACGGCCAATTATTTACGCTGGGCATCGCAACAAAACATCAGCAATGTATTTACCGAATGGAAAGCGATACAGCATCCCGATTTTCCCAATCAAAAAGTAGAAGTGGGCGGAGTTGATCCGTTTGTATTACACACGCCTCCTTTTGCATTAGTGCCAGATCTGGTAAAAAAGCACAGTGCATTTTTAATGAAGCTGGCTGCCGCACAACCGGAGATCGATCTGGTTAATGTAAAAACAGAAAAGCTGGCAAATGGTTTAACAAGAATAACGCTGGATGTAATCAATAAATCGGCGTTGCCTTCTCATTCGAAATTAGGTGAACGCAGTTATTGGGTGAAACGCATCAATGTAAAAGTGAACAACAACAATTCACAATCCATCATCAGCGGAAAGAAAATTCAACTGCTGAATACATTGGAAGGCTACAGCTCTAAACAACTTACATGGCTCATCAAAGGAAGTGGTAAGATCACGATTGAAGCAGGCAGTCCAACAACCGGAACAAAAACCATTGAGGTTACACTTTAATGTTCACTCCAAACAAAAAAACAATGAAACTTTCATTCAAACAATATATCGCAGCAACAGCATTCAGCATTACATCACTGTTTGCCACTGCACAAAATGCCGACCAGGTCTTTAAAGCTGCGGGCACACCAGCCAATCCGAAAGTTGCGGTTAGCTGGAACCGTTATTATGATCACGCAGGCATCACCGAAATATGTAAGAAGATCGCTGCTGCACATCCTGAATTGGCAAAACTGCAGTCCATTGGCAAATCCTATGAAGGCAGGGATATCTGGTGCCTCACCATTACTGATTTCAAGAAAGGAAATCCCGATCAGAAACCGGGCATGTATATCGATGGAAATATCCATTCGAACGAAGTACAGGGGGCTGAGTTTTCATTATACACTGCATGGTATTTAACTGAAACATTCAAGGACACCCGCTTTATTAAAGAGTTATTGGGTGATAAAGTATTTTATATTGTACCAACCATCAATCCTGATGGCCGTGACAGTTATTTTCACAAACCAAATACCGGCAGCACACCACGTTCAGGTGTAATTCCGGTTGATAATGACCGTGATGGTTTAACAGATGAAGATGGGTATGACGACCTTGATGGCGACAATGAAATATTGATCATGCGTCGCAAAAATCCAAATGGCCGTTACCGTGTTGATCCATCTGATCCACGCCGAATGATCCAGGTTGGCCCGGATGAAAAAGGTGAATATGAAATGCTGGGCCTGGAAGGAAAAGATAATGATGGCGATGGCGTAGTAAACGAAGATGGTTATACCTTTCAATACGATCCCAATCGTGACTGGGGCTGGGGATGGCAACCCAACTATATCCAGAATGGTGCATACAAGTATCCATTCTCTTTACCTGAAACAAGAGCTGTAATGGATTTTGTGATGAAGCACCCGAACATTGCAGGTGCACAATCGTATCACAACGCAGGCGGTATGATCTTACGTGGCCCGGGTGATCCAACAGACCAGGTGACGTACAATCCACAGGATATACAGGTGTATGATATTATTGCAAAGAAAGGTGAAGAATTGATTCCCGGCTATCGTTACCTCGTTGTACACAAAGACCTCTACCCTGCTTATGGCGGCGAATTGGATTGGTTCTATGGCGGTCGTGGTATCTATACCTATTCAAACGAATTATGGACACCTTATTTAATGTTCAACAAAGATGCTACACGAAATCCGCAAGACAACAGCAACTTCAACTTTGATCGTTATCTGTTGTTCAAAGATGCTTTTGTTGACTGGCATGAATACGATCATCCGCAATATGGTAAAATTGAAATTGGTGGTTTCAAGAAAAATTTTGGCCGTGCACATCCCGGCTTTTTGTTAGAGAGCGATGCACACCGTAACATGGCATTCACCATTTATCATGCCTACCATACTCCCCTGCTGAATATTGATACCGTTACTGAAAAAGACCTGGGCAATGGCTTGAAAGAAGTAACAGCAGTTATTTCCAACAGCCGTATTATGCCAACACACAGCAGTCATGATCTGAAATATAAAATTGAGCGTCCGGATTATATTTCTATCAGCGGTGCAAAAGTGGTGGCAGGCATGATCGTTGAAAATGCAGACCTCAACATCACAACAGAACAAGCAAGCAATCCTGAGAAAATTGAAGTAGCGAATATTCCGGGCTTATCTACTGTTACCGTTCGTTGGGTCGTGCAAGGCAGCAGCAAATACAGTATCAGTGTAGATAGTAAGAAAGGTGGTGTAGCGAAGAAATGAGGTATGAAGTATGAATCTCTCCGATTGCTTTGTGCATCCTTTGTGTTCTTCGTGAAACTAATATGTAGCACAAAGATCACAAAGGTTTTCACCGAGTACACAAAGAAAATCCTCACATCTAAATTGTGAGGATTTTTTATTACAAGCTGTTTACTGAAAGCTTTGTAATTTTCAGCATCAACTGTTCAAC
>CAYMSG010000523.1:0-2505 GCA_964392955.1 uncultured Chitinophagaceae bacterium
ACATTTGCAATCCGATAAACAGATACACATGAAACAACTGATTCTTTTATCCTCTTTCATTGCATTTCTTACAGCTTGCGGAAATGCCGACAAGCAAACTGCAGATGCTGCTGTTGCCTCAGCTGAACAAACAGTAACGCAGCCGGAAGTAACTACCGTACAATGGCTCGACTCTGTACAAAACTTCGGAAAAGTAACCGATGGTGAAAAAGTAATGATCACGTTTCATTTCAAGAATACAGGTGATAAACCGCTCATCATCTCGAATGTACAGGCCAGTTGCGGTTGCACGGTTCCTTCAAAACCCGAAGCGCCCATAGCACCCGGTGCAGAAGGAAAAATTACAGCCGAGTTTAACAGCGAAGGTCGTGTAGGAAAAGCATCAAAAAATATTACCGTTTCAGCAAACACAAAAGAAGGCGTTGTAAATCTTTTGTTTGAAGGCGAAGTACTTCCTAAAAAATAAAAAACAAATACATGTACGAATTACTCTTATTTGCAGGCGATCCAAAATCAGGTGGCGGAAGCATCCAGTTAGTTTTCCTTGGCTTAATGATCCTGGTGTTCTGGTTATTCATGATCCGTCCGCAGGCAAAAAAAGCAAAACAGCAAAAAACATTTATTGAGAACCTGCAGAAAGGCGATAAAGTTGTAACCATTGCCGGCATCCATGGCGTAGTAAACAAAGTAAATGAAGACGGTACGCTTTCTTTGGAAATCAACCCGGGCAGTTATATTAAAATTGAACGCAGTTCTATCAGTATGGATTGGACAACCCAGTTGAACAAAGTAGCAACAGACAAGAAATAAAATAATCAATAGTCGATAGTACGTAGCCGGTAGTTATTAGTCAGAATAGTCGGAATGAATCGGGCTAACGACTAACAGCTACCGGCTATCGGCTTCTTAGCACAATGTTGAAGATCGGACTCACAGGAGGTATTGGCAGTGGCAAAACCACTGTTGCCAGGGTACTGGAAGTACTGGGTATTCCTGTTTATTATGCCGATGAAGCTGCTAAAGATTTAATGAATAAAAATGAGCTGTTAAAACAACAGCTCATTTTTCATTTTGGAGAAGCAACATATTTCGAAGACGGGCACCTGAACCGAAAACATCTGTCGTCGATCGTATTTGCCAACAAAGAAAAACTGGAATTGCTTAACAGCCTGGTTCATCCCGTAACTATTGCAGATGCACAAAAATGGTTCAGTAAGCAAACTTCACCCTACGTTGTAAAAGAAGCAGCGTTGTTGTTTGAAAGCGGATCAGCAGAAGGTTTGGATTATGTAATTGGCGTAACGGCTCCTGCTACACTACGCATCAAACGTGTGATGGACCGGGATCATGTAACTGCTGAAGAAGTGAAACGCAGAATGGCCAATCAATTGGACGATGGAATTAAAATGAAACTCTGCGATTTTGTATTACAGAATAACGAACAGCAATTACTGCTGCCGCAGGTTATACAATTGCATGAAAAATTGATCAGCCGATCAAAAGAGGAGGCACACAAATGAGTTTACTGTTTATGATCATTATAGCGGCGGGCCTCCCCTTCCTTACCGCAATGAGTTATAAAAACATCCGCAAAATGGAAGCGGAAATGGAAGGTGCACAAATTGCCAAAGTACCCGTGTATTTACAAAGTATGCTGATGCAGATCATTCTTTGTGTACTCGCCTATTTTGCTGCTCGGAGTGAAAAGATCAGCATTTCATTTGCCAGCCGGTTCACACTGGTATCAATCGCAGCAGCCATTGGTTTGATCGGCATTGCATTGCTGCTTGCCTATTTATCACAACGATTTTCGAAAGAAAAGGACGACAGTACGCTCCATCATATTTTACCCGATACTGCATTGGAGCGTTTGCTTTGGGTATTGGCCTGTGTGGTAGCAGGTTTTTGCGAGGAATACATTTACCGGGGTGTGTTGTTTCAGATGATCATGGGTTATATGGATCAGGTTTGGATACTAGCCGCTGTATTGAGTGCAATCGTATTTGCGTTTGGTCATGGTACACAGGGCGAAAAAGCAATTATACAAATCATACCATTTGCGATCGGGTTTCAATTTCTTGCATGGATCAGTGGCGGATTGCTGTTACCCATGATCGCTCATTTTATTTATAATATTCTGGTGGAACTTTTATTTGGAGCAAAGATCAAGAGAGACGCAACTTAGAATATGCAACTAGCAATAAACAATGAGCAAATGTTCTCTAAATCTATAATCAAACTTCATTGTTGTCAATTGCCCATTAACTATTGCCTGTTCATTCCTCACCATCCCACCTTCTCTCCCCAGCTACCCAAACCAAACGACTGATTGAGAGGCATGGTTAACCCGATTTGATTGTACGCTGTGTTGTTTTGGAAATGTGTTCGTGCATAACGCAATTGCAATTTTGAAAACAATACTCCCGCCCCTAATGAAAAACCGGTAAGTCCATTTCCTCCGTTTGACACTTTTAATTCTCTTCCCCGCAACACATTATACCCTGC
>CAYMSG010000524.1:0-2504 GCA_964392955.1 uncultured Chitinophagaceae bacterium
TTCGGTTCAGCTGAAAGATGCGCTCAGAAAATTGCAGAAGCGAAAAGAATTAACCGTTGATGGAAAGTTTGGAGTGCAGGTAGTGAACTACCTGAATAATACCGATGCTGAAAAGTTCAAACGTATTGCCATTAATCTTGACAGGTATAAAGTATTGCCGCCTGTAATGCCCGAACGTTATGTTTGGGTAAACTTGCCGGCATATAAACTCGAGTTGTGGGATAATGATACACTCCGGCTCGAAAGTAAAGTGGTGGTAGGTAAGCCCAACACAAGAACGCCTTTGTTAACAAGCCGCATCAGCGATATGGTAACTTATCCGCAGTGGACCATACCCAACAGCATCATCATGAAAGAAATTGTGCCGGCTATGCAGAAGAATCCCGGATACCTCGCCAAGAAGGGATATTCTCTGATGACCTGGCAAGGAGAAGAGGTAGACCCTTATTCTGTTGATTGGACAAAGTATAAAAAAGGGATACCTTTTAAAATAGTACAGGGAAGTGGTGATGACAATGCGTTAGGTATTCTTAAATTTAATTTCCCCAATAAATATTCTGTTTATCTGCATGATACCAACCAACGTTACCTGTTTAAAAATGCAAAGCGGGCGTTAAGCCATGGCTGCGTTCGTGTGGAGGAGTGGGAAAAACTCACTTATTATATATCAGCATTGGATAGTATGAATTACGAAACTGACCCTAAACGAATTGTGAGTGATTCGATCAGGGCCTGGCTGGGTCGAAAAGAAAAACGTACCGTTCGGGTAAAAACTCCGCTTCCGGTTTATTTCCGTTACTTTACCGCTGCCGGGAAAAATGGTAAGCTGTTCTTTTTTGAAGATATTTATCATGAAGACAAAGCAGCACGTGAGGCCTGTTTTTCAACCAAATAACGATTGATGAAGAAATTGTGCCTTCTTTTTTGTGTATTGAGTTCGTTGTTCCTTAGGTCAGCCTATGCCCAGCAGGACACAAATCCACCTGTTAAGAAGGCAACCTCCAAAACAAAGATCCAATATGGAATGGCCAGTTTTTACTCCAATAAGTTTAACGGACGTAAAACAGCTAATGGAGAAATCTTCAACAATCAAAAATTTACAGCGGCGCACAACACACTTCCCCTCGGCACCTATGTACGTGTAACAAATCTTCGTAACGGGCGAACGGTGGTCGTTAAGATCAACGACCGTCTGCACCACCGAAACAAACGGATTATTGACCTTTCCAGAGCAGCCGCCACCAGGCTTGGGTTTATCAAAAGCGGCCTTACACGTGTGAAAATTGAAGTATTAGGCAAAAAGCCGCCTGTAAAGTAACCTTCAGGTTAAGTATTTAACAATGTGGGTAATTTATTTTTCGATTAAGCTACCTACCGTTATTTTTGCTCATTCCAAAATAACTCATTTATGAAACATTTGCTCGTAATGCTGGTTGCTGTTGGTGGTTTTTTAACTGCTGGTGCCCAGAACAAAGATTTGAAAAAACTGCCTTCAATAGGAGTCCAATTTGCTAGTATTGATTTTGAGAATGCCAATGTAATAAGAACGAGAGGATTGTCTACAGCTATTCGTGAAAAAGCGTGGTTTAATACAAACCGGATTAATCCTGCAATTTCTCTAAATTATATGGAAGGGATTACAAATCATATTGATTTTATGGGCCGCCTAACCACCGCCTTTCTTTCATATCCAGCCAGAAACGCAACAAACTTGAACAGTGGAAGTAAATTCTATCTTGAATTAGATGCTAACTTAAATATCAAACTTTTGCCTGATAACTATTGGGTAGTTCCGTATTTACAGGCTGGTGTTGGTGCTTCTGCAGAAAGGGCCAATTGGATGGCTTACATGCCATTAGGGGCTGGCTTACAAATTAATTTTTCTGATGTTGTTCACATGCATCTCAATACAGGGTATCGCATTCCTATTACTGCAAGAGCAAACTATAATTTATTTCATGCCATTGGGTTTAGCTTACCTTTAAAGGAGCGTCAGGCAGCACCTCCTCCGCCTCCTCCTGCTCCAGAGCCTCCGAAAGATAAGGATGGTGACGGTGTGTTAGATGTGGATGATGCATGTCCGGATGAAGCAGGCGTGGCTGCACTCCGTGGTTGTCCAGATAAAGACAAAGATGGTATTGCTGATAAAGATGATAAGTGTGCCGATGTTGCAGGCGTGGCCCGTTATAACGGTTGCCCTATTCCTGACAGCGATAAAGATGGTATTAACGACGAAGAAGATAAATGCCCCAATGAAAAGGGCCTGTCCAAATACAATGGCTGCCCGATTCCGGATTCCGATGGCGATGGCATTAATGATGAAGAAGATCGCTGCCCAACGGTTGCGGGTGTTGCTGCCATGCTGGGTTGTCCGGCTGTTGAGAATTTCCAGGCAAACGAAGTAACCTTCGCATCAGGCAAAGCAGTATTAACCGCCGCCGGTAAAAAAGAACTGGACCTCCTGGTTGATTATATGCAGAAATACAACACCGTATCTGCAAAAC
>CAYMSG010000525.1:0-2501 GCA_964392955.1 uncultured Chitinophagaceae bacterium
CATAATAATTTTTAATAAACAATACCTGGCTACGCGATGGTGTTTAAAAAGATATTTTTGATGGCATCGATGATCAGCCCACTTTAAAAATCAATGTAAGCGACAGTAACCAGAGTTTCACACCAATGCTTACCGGAAACATCAATTGGGTTGCTGCAAAAGATGCAGCACACTTCTGGCACCTGTTCATTCGATTCCCGAAAACAAATACCATTTACGAATGGAACCAGTTAGTATATACGAATGATGTAGCAAGGTTATCAAAAGAAATTGAGCAGATCATCCTTGCTCATAAAGAACGTTTTTCGGATAATGCCGAAGCACAGGGCGAAACATTAATGAAGCTGGTGCATACCGATAAATACATTACCAAGCCTGCAGAAAAGACGGTCCAGTTACCAACGTTCAATCTTCCTTACTACGAAGGTTTCAACCGTTACAACAATAACAAATACTGGATGGGGGTGTACAGGAGAGATGAACTGTTTAGTGTTGATTTCCTGAAAGAAGTGAGTAAGCTTTGCCTGGAAACCAAGATCGGGCAACTATGTTCTACACCGTGGAAAAGTATTATTGTAAAAGGCATTGATGAAAAAGATAAAGCGAAGTGGAGTTTGTTGCTGGATAAATACCACATCAATATGCGCCATGCAGCAAACGAATTGAATTTCCAGGTGGAAGATGATTGCAGCGAAGGGTTGGCGTTGAAGAACTACCTCGTTAAACAACTCAATAATGAAGATATAAGAACCTTTGGTCTTTGCATAGGCATCAAAACAAGAAGCAAGAGCGAAGTGTTCAGCAGTATCCTAGTAAAACGCAAACCGTTGTTCAAATTGTTTGGCTGGGAATTTTTGTATGTATATGATGTGCTTTGTGCAAACGAGTTCAATCCCAACGAACGTACCGGTTATGTGTTCAGCAGTAACAATCCTAAATTTTTATTGTCAGAACAGTTGCGACGTTCTGTTGCTGCGTTTTATCAACAGCTTGAAGGGAAGCAGGCAAAGGTTGAAAAAGTAGTGCCGCAGCGAAAAGAGACCGATAAGAAGCCTGTAACACAATATGTGCATCAATGCAGCGATTGCTTGACAGTATACGATGAAACTACAGGCGATCCCTGTAACAATGTTGCAGCAGGTATAAAGTTTGAAGCATTGCCTGCAGATTATTGCTGCCCTTTATGTGATGCAGGAAAAGAGGCTTTTGTAAAAGTAGAAAAAGCAATGCTTGGTCTACAAACCATTTAACTCGGCATGTGCATTAAAGTTGCGGAAGAAAGTTTTCTGCTCATCTTTAACAGGAATACTGAAAACAGATAAATGGTCGAGCATAAACTTCATGCTGTGGCGTGTAAGTTCACCTTTCTGCAACATTTGATCGATGGTTAATAATCCTTTTGCAACATAAATGGCACACAAGGGTTCATGCTCCCCGTCATTATCGAACAGGTAAGCATCGTAACCGGGATTATCGAGATAGTATTGATACAGTTCTTTGAGTAATGATGAATCCATCAGCGGCAGATCGCAGGCCAGCACCAGCAGATCCTGCGTGGGTAAATGAACATGTGCACTCAGTACACCCAGCAACGGCCCGTGTACAGCAAGTGAAGCAGCATCAACAATTAAATGATCTTTCGCAAATACCTCTGCATACTCTGCAAACTGTTGATTGTTGACAGAAATTTTTACCGGCAATTGCAATACAGCAATTTTATCAACTGCAGTCTGTGCCCATGTTTTTGCTTCATGTTTCAACAGGCCTTTGTCTGTACCCATACGTGTACTTTGGCCACCGCAAAGTATAATGCCGGTCATAACTGTTGCTGTTAAAGTGAACTATGGTGATGCGGTTTGGTATCGGAATGTCCAAGGCTTTTACCCGGACTGACAATATCCCGTACAATTTGCTTCAGTTCTTTTATCTCCGGAAAACCGCCGTAGGTTTTACGATTGAAAATTTCTTTGCAATTAATGAAAATATGAAAATCGCCGCTTACTTCACTTGGTTGCAGTGTAACGCCTTTTAATTCGTTTTCGAATGTAGTGAGTAATTCCTGGGCAATATAAGCCGAACGTAACAGCCAGTTACACTTCGGGCAATATTCAATGGTAATCACTGGTTTCATGTTTGCAGTTTATTAGTAGAGTATAAATGTACTGCTATTATGCGGAAGAAAGCTTCAAGCTATTAGCTGCCCGCTGCAAGCAAAAGGCAGCAACATACGTAAATCGGAGTGGGCTATGGTCTATCGTCTGTGGACTGTCGCCCTGACTTTCCTCAAATAGCGTAATTTTAACCATGCTTTCAATCAGCCATTTATATGTGTATCCCATCAAGTCGTTGGGCGGAATTGAATTGACCGAAGCCCGTTTAACGGACCGTGGCATTGAACACGACAGAAGATGGATGCTGGCAGATGAGAACAATCGTTTTTTAACACAACGGGAGTTTCCGCAGATGGCGTTATTGCGTACTGCCATTCATGCAAATGAATT
>CAYMSG010000526.1:0-2498 GCA_964392955.1 uncultured Chitinophagaceae bacterium
CGGCATCATTCAATCCCCGTTTACCATCGACCTTTTCCTTTTTTCCACTTTGGATCGGAAGTACCGATGGTAAACTAACCACGAAGGGCTAGTTTATATGTACCCTCAACTTTTGGTTGAGAATGTTTTTTTTTGAAATTCAGAGCTCTTTTTTACAGACCGGAGTCGTATTGAGAGATGAACGATTACTTATTTATAAGAACTGAGATAACCGACTCCCCTTTAAGGGATGGGGGTCATCATGCTTTAATTTCTACGTCCACGCCACTTGGTAAGTCTAACTTACTCAGTGCATCAACCGTACGGCTGCTGCTGGTGTAGATATCCAGCAAACGCTTGTGCGTGCAAAGCTGGAACTGCTCACGGCTCTTCTTGTTAACGTGCGGTGAACGCAATACAGTAAAAATTCTCTTACGTGTAGGAAGAGGAATGGGTCCTGTTACTACTGCACCGGTACTGCGAACCGTTTTCACGATTTTCTCAGCCGATTTGTCGACCAGGTTATGGTCGTAGGATTGCAATTTTATTCTGATACGTTGAGCCATAAGATCTGTCCCAAATTTTCAATTGGGAGCGCAAAGGTAGGGTTTGTACCTTTTCCTGCAAAAAAGTTTTGCATCTTTTTTGACAATTCATGTTGAAAATCAGAAAAAACTTTGCTTTGACCGGTTATGGAACTGAAAAAACGTATTCAAATGACATTTCAGCACCTGTAGCAAACCCGGTTGAAAATCTTTGACAGCTATTTAACTGCTTGTCTATGAGCGATTTTCTTATTTTTGATCACATGACACTGATTCGAAAAAGAACCCTTGCCTTTTTAGTAATAGCCGCAGGCCTTTTCGGCTGCTCTAACGCCGATGACCAGCAGACAAGCGACCAGAATGTGGCAAACCTGGTGCCCGCTCCTGCCCAACTTTCATTTTCACTCGTCAATGCCTACCCGCACGACACCTCATCGTTTACACAAGGACTTATCTATTATGATGGTGTGTTGTATGAAAGCACGGGTAACCCAAACAATGCCCCCAACAATGGATCATGGATTGGACCGGTAGAACTCACCACCGGACAGCAAACAAAAAAAGTAACACTCCCCTCTTCGATTTTTGGAGAAGGCATTACAATTTTGAACGATAAAGTGTACCAGATCACCTGGCAAAACAAGAAAGGATTTGTGTATGATCTCAAAACATTCAAACAACTGCAGGAATTCAGCTACAATCATGAAGGCTGGGGCATTACCCACAATGGAAGCGAATTAATTGTGAGCGACGGCAGCAGTAATCTTTATTTCTGGGACACCGCCACCTTGAAAGAACTCCGCCGCATCAGCATTCAAGACCAGAATGGCTTGCGGAATAATATCAATGAACTGGAATTCATCAATGGATTTCTTTATGCCAATGTGTGGCAGAGCAACGATATTCTAAAGATCGATACGGCTACTGGAAATGTAGTGGGCATTCTTGATCTGAGTTCGCTCAAACAAACCTACCCCGATCTTGTTGGTGAGAGCAGCAGCGACAAAGTGCTCAACGGCATTGCCTGGGACAGCAGCGCTAACCGGCTCTTTGTAACCGGAAAAAACTGGAGCAAATTATTTGAACTGAAGTTGAATTAAACCAGGTAAGCACCGGTAATTTCATCGCCCTGCAACTCCACGAAAATATGTTCTTCTAACGTGGTGGCTACCGACAGTCCTACATAATCTGGCTGTACCGGAAATGTTTTGTGCGTTCGTTCCACCAACACCAATGTTTGAATTTTGCGTGGCTGAAAATGTAAGAAAGGTTTGAGTGCATAGAGCAATGTCTTACCACTGTTGGCCACATCATCGATCAGGATCACCGATTGATTATTAAACCCGATTTCCCGATTCAAAAAAACTTCAACGGGATATTTTTTATCCAGCGTTATTTCCACCAATTCAACATGAATATTGCTGATGTTCATTACTTCGGCTGCCAGCAATTTGGCAACGGTTAAGCCGCTTTGCCGAATGGCCGCAAAAAACAACTGGTGCTCATCGTGGTTGCGTTCCACAATTTCAAACGCCAGGCGTTTGAGTTTACGGGCGGTGGTTTCTTTATCTAAAATGTATTTTTTTTCCATAATTGAGGAATTAAAGATGCGAATTAATCGGCAATGTGCCAACGCACCTGCAACATAAAAAACAGCATCACAAAAAACAGAAACGCAACAGCATCTGTTTACTGTTCAACTCTTTTTTCGACGCCGAGTCTCCCGGCCTAGACGTTCTCAGGCGATGTCTGGCGAAGCCGACCGCCGTTTTGATTGTTGCACATGGCATATTTGAATTGGGCTTATATATCCATAGGTGCGGCGAGTCGTGCGGCTACAGCACATGAACTCTTTGCACAGACATCGCTTGTGAACTATTGGTTAGGGGGACTCGGCGGCGAAAGAAATGGCCCGTTGTAGTTAAAAACACGCAACTACGACGGCAATACTTTTTATCAATTGCAATTATAAAC
>CAYMSG010000527.1:0-2495 GCA_964392955.1 uncultured Chitinophagaceae bacterium
CGGCACCCAGTGAACTTACACCTTCGCCGGTAAGCAATACCACCCGTTTCAATTTTAACGGCGTAACAAGGTCGCTTCCAAAATCACCACCATTATCTACAAAACCTGTTGACACCGGATATGTTTTCACATTGGCTGCATTGGCAGCATCGGCCACATGTTTCCACAACTGTGTACCTACAGACTGGTTGCTGGTCTTCATGACAATGATAGAACCACGATCAAATTTTTGACCGTTCACTTCAAACGGCACTTCGCTGTAGCGAAGTGTAATTCCTTTTTGTAATAACAAGCCTGCAGCTTTTGCACTTTGCACTCCTTCCCATTTGATCACATAGGCATAAGCATCGGCAGCTGTGTTCGTAACACTTGCAGGCTTTTGATACGCACCTGCATTGATCTTTTCTTTGGAAGCAAATGCCTGCAATCCATATGCGTAAGGTAAACTCCAGGCAGTAATATCATACGTTGCTGAATCGCTGAGTTTTGATTTTGGTTCAAACAACACCTGCACCATGGCAGAACGTGGCTGAAAGGCACTTACTACGAGATCACCGGTGGCAATGCTGAAACTTTCTTCCTTTCCTGTAAAGTAGTTGTATCCTTTTCCGGCACCGTTTCCACTTCCGTATTCAATCCCGTTTTTATCGAGCAATTTTGTTAATGCCTGTATTTTTTCAGCATCTTTTGGATTGCTTTTAATCACATACGTTTTGTATTCGCCAAAGCCTGTACTTACACCTTTATTGAAAAACTTTCGGAACTCTGCAATAAGTTTATTCGCATTGATCGAAGAAATTTCAACGGTACTGATGCCTGTTGTGTAATGATGAATGGCACGGTCATACAAGGTAAGTGTATCACCCTCTTCGGTTAAAGCAGCAGCACCGCCAGCCGGACCACCACCCTGCTCATACGTCATACCAATGGCTCCATTGTATGTGGGATAGGTATCACCGTAAGAAGGATAAAACAGATCGAAACGCAGTTTGGTAAAATACAACCAACCGTTGGCATCAAAATATTTTGCATGATTTTTTCCGATGGTGGTTTGAAAATCACGCTGCCACTGGGTAATCACTTCATGAAAAGGCTCAGCAGCCGGTGCAAAATAATACGGCTCGTTAATTCCCTGTTCATGAAAATCAACATGGATCTGTGGCATCCATTGATTGTATAGTTTCATGCGTTGCTGACTCTCCACCTGTGTTTGCCAGGCCCAGTCACGATTCAAATCAAAATTGTAATGATTGCTTCTGCCGCCGGGCCAGGGGTCACGGTGTTCACGTGTATCCATCCGTGGATTGGCTTTTGTACCAACAACTGAATTGAACCAGTTCACATAACGGTCACGCCCATCCGGATTAATACAGGGATCGAGTACCACTACAGTGTTCTTCAACCATTCTTTTGTTTTGGTGTTGGCGGGATCAACCATTGCATACACCGTCAACAATGCCGCTTCACTGCTGGATGTTTCATTGCCATGCACATTGTAACTCATCCACACAATAGCCGGAGCATTTTCGTTTGGTGCAGCACGGTCTTTTGTAAGATTGGCCAGGCGGAGATTGTTTACACGGATCGCCTCCAGGTTGCCCATATTTTCTTCAGAAGAAATAAACGCCACCATCAAGGGCCTACCTTCATTTGTTTGACCATACTGTTGCAGCTTCACCATCTTGGGTGCATTGGCTGCCACATGCTGAAAGTAACTCACCACTTTCCAATGGGGGGTGTAGCGGGAGCCAACTTTATAACCAAGAAACTGCTCGGGGCTTTGCAATTGTGCAAATGCACTTGCAGTAATACACACTGCAAGTAAAAGGGATACAATTTTTCTCATAAATAAAAATGTGTAAATGCAAATTAAAAAAAGCGACCAACATGGAGTCAGCCGCTTATCATACAGTTGGTTTAAATCGTACCGAAGATAAGCGTAGTTTGCTGGTAAAAAATTAATTTCGGTAAAATTTTCAACATGAAGCTTATTCCTGCTTTGCTCGTTGTTTTCCTGGTGCTGCAAACGCAGGCACAGATCGATCCTTACAACTATTCCATTGAAAAGAAAGTAACCGTGCAAAACGGCGCAGTTGTTACAGCTCATCCACTTGCCAGCAAAGTGGGTGTACTAATCCTTAAAAAAGGAGGCAATGCATTTGATGCAGCCATTGCCACACAACTTGCTCTTGCCGTTGTATATCCGGGTGCAGGTAATATTGGTGGTGGCGGATTCCTCGTTGGATATACCAACAAAGGACAAAGCGTTGCGTTGGATTACCGGGAAAAAGCACCATCGGCTGCCAGCAGAGATATGTATCTCGATAAAGAAGGGAATGCACAAACAAATATCAGTCAGAACGGCCATCTGGCTGCAGGAGTGCCCGGCACTGTTGCTGGATTATTTTCTACACATGCTTATGCAAAACTTCCATTCAAACAATTAATTCAACCCGCCATTGATCTGGCAGAAAAAGGGTTTGTAATTACCGAAT
>CAYMSG010000528.1:0-2492 GCA_964392955.1 uncultured Chitinophagaceae bacterium
CGAAGTCAATAATTCAAACTACCTCTTGCAGTACATGCAACGGGGTACCCACGAAATTGTGATCGGTTTTCTCCTGGGAAATAAATACGGTGATCTTTGTCCACGCCGTGTATGGTAATGCTTACAACCTGATTACTTCCAAACGTCTTACAAATCGTTTGTGCGATTGTGGAGTTGTCATCTGCATCGAATCAGGGCAGGAGCAGGGTTCGGTTTGCATCATCCGTACCTGATTGTTTTCAATAATGATCTGCACCTGTTCCTGCGCCAGCTGTATATTTTCAAGCAAGGCCGGTTGATGATACAGATATGCCATCATGGGCGATTGGCGTTCCCTGTTTTTTAATCTTGCATTATCGGTTGTGTCTTTCGGTGAACGTACGTTAATGGTAAAACGTTTTGCTGGTGACGGTCGTTTCTCTTTTACATGCTGCGCTTCTTTTTTTGCCTGTTCACGCTGTACATAAAAATGTTCAAGCTGCGGGAACTCCTGTATCAGTTCTGCGGGGAACTCAGCATTGAATGCAAAATTACCTGGAAACTGTCCATGCAACTTTTCCATCAGTGAATCACTGTTCCAGTTTTTTTGAAAGTGGAAATAGGGTACACCTGCAACACGTTTTGCAGTTCGTTTTGGTTGCTGATTGCCTGTTCCTTCTTCTTCGGCTTCTCTGTAAAACATGTCAGCATTTTGTGCATAGATATAAGCAGAATCAGCTTTACTGCGCAGCATGGTCATTGGTTTTCTTCGTAACTCCGGTAAGGCGAACATGCGCATGCCGGGTTGTAAAAACCGTTCGATCCATTCAGCCGGCAGATCATTAAAGATCACTTTGTCGAACTTCATCTCTTTGTCAATCGTTTCATTCCACACCAGCAGTTCATCTTCATGTACATTTTTTTTCAATTCAACCCTGATCTTCCGTTTATCATCACGAAGTGATACAGCTTCGTTGTTCTTTTTTACAACTGCATCAGCAGTAAAAAACACCGTTCTTGTTTTTTCAAGTGGAGCAGGCTTGGCAGCTGTCTGTTCTTTTGAGGGAGCTGGTTTTACTTCTTTGATCATCCAGCCGGTTACTGCAAACAGAACCGTGAAAAATAAAAGTGCAAGCAATCGTGTGCTGATCTTGTTTTTTTCAGCGGGCATGTTCAGGATACGTTTTACACGATCCATCAGGTGATGTTTATTATCGCCCAAAGCCATTACCAGTTGCGGATGTTTGATCCTCGCTTTCTCAACATTCAATAATGCCTCTGCATACACAGCCGCATTTTGTTGATAATTCATTACATGATCATCGCAACTGTTTTCCCGTTCTCTCCGTGCAATACCGATTAACAGCAATGCAAATGGATTAAAGAACAACATGGTTTCGGACACAGATAATAACAGGTTCCAGAAATAATCGTTGCGTTTGATATGTGCCAGCTCATGAAGTAATACGGCTTCCAGTTGTGCGGCCGTTAAATGCGTAACGGCTGTTGCTGGTAGTAATACAATGGGCTTGATAAAGCCAAGCGTGGCAGGAATATCAATTTTGGTACTGATAAAAAGCTGCACGTTTCGTGGAATGGCCATCGATGAAACCAGGAACGAAAAGAATTCCTGCAGTTCAGCATTGACGGTACGTACACCTTTATTGCGCAGCGTGTGAGCAGCCTGTAACTGTACAAAAAGTTTTGTGGCAAACCATACCAGTACAAAGAGATAAGCAATGGAAAGATAGGGGAGAATGAACTGAAGTTTGTAATCCATCCAGTTGAACAACAGTTCCCACCGGTTATCAGTTGTAAAATTGCGGAGCAATGAATTGCCGATGGCGGCATCATTAATGATCAATGCAGTTTTTTGCTGCAGTTGTGTTTGCCAATGAAGTATGGTATTGGCAATAAACCATACAAATCCACTCAATGCAAATACGGTACTGATGAAGTTTTTTACCGTTGCCTGTTTGATGCGGAACAGGAACACAAGCAGTTGATACATGAGAAACAACAATCCCATTTGCCAGATACTGTCGGCAATTGCTTTTCCCAAAGCCTGTAAGAATGCAGATTGAAACAACTGCTGCATGCGGTTATTGTTTTTTCAGGTTGTCGATCAGTTTTTGAATTTCATCGAGTTCCTCATTCGATGCTTTGTGGTTACCCAGTGCCTGCATCACCAATTGTGTAGAAGATCCCTGGAAAAGTGTATCGATCATTTTACCTACAAACTGCTTCTGTGTTTTTTCACGGGAGAGCAGCGGAATGTATTTATGCGTCTTGTTGCTTTCATCACGTTTCACCATTCCTTTTTCGTGCATGATCTGCATCAGTTTCAGGGTAGTGGTATAACCTGCGTCTTTTGTTTTACTAAGCTCTTCATGTACATCCCGAACGGTGGCTTCACCACGTTCCCACAATACTCGAAGAATTTCCAATTCGCTTTCTGTCGGTTTCGTTTGCTTACTATTCATTACTTACGACTTGTTTCGTATCAAATATAC
>CAYMSG010000529.1:0-2491 GCA_964392955.1 uncultured Chitinophagaceae bacterium
TAATACCTGGATCACACAAAGTGTAATACCCCACAGCGTGGTGTACACCAAAAGTGAAACCGTTGTAACCGATAAAAAAGATTTTACCGAACCATTGAATTTTATCATTTAAACAAACAATCATCTAACAACAACAAAAACGATACAGCGATGAAAGCAAATAACATTTTAGAAACAATCGGCAACACACCCCATGTTCGCATCAACCGTTTATTTTCATCCGATGTGGAAGTATGGAGCAAACTGGAACGTGCCAACCCCGGCGGCAGTATCAAAGACCGCATTGCCTTAAGTATGATCGAAGATGCTGAAGCAAAAGGTATTTTGAAAGAAGGCAGTGTGATCATTGAACCAACCAGCGGCAACACCGGTATTGGCCTGGCAATGGTGGCTGCCGTAAAAGGTTACAAGCTAATTCTTGTAATGCCCGAAAGTATGAGTATTGAACGCCGTAAACTGATGAGTGTATATGGCGCTACATTTGAATTAACGCCCCGTGAAAAAGGAATGAAAGGTGCCATTGCAAAAGCAACGGAGCTGCTGGAAACAACACCCAACGCCTGGATGCCGCAGCAGTTTGATAACCCTGCCAATATTGATGCGCATGTAAAAACAACGGCACAGGAAATATTAAATGATTTTCCGGAGGGACTTGATTATTTGATTACCGGCGTTGGTACCGGCGGACACATTACGGCGGTAGGTCGTGAATTGAAAAAGAAATTCCCCAATGTAAAAGTGTTTGCAGTTGAACCGGAATTGTCACCAGTGATCAGTGGTGGCGAACCTTCTCCACACCCCATCCAGGGAATTGGTGCCGGCTTTATTCCTTCCAACCTGCATACCGATGTATTGGATGGCGTAATACAGGTTAGCAAAGAAGAAGCCTTTGCCTATGCACAACGTGCAGCCAGCGAAGAAGGAATTTTCCAGGGTATTTCCAGTGGTGCTACCATGGCGGCCACTGCTAAAAAAATTCCCGACATGCCAAAGGGCAGTCGTGTGTTGATCTTTAACTACGATACCGGCGAACGCTATTTCAGTATTGAAGGATTGTTTTAATACAACTCAACAAAGCGTAACAAAAAAAGACATCGATGATCGATGTCTTTTTTTATTCTTCTTTTTGGTCAGGCGACCAACAACAGTGCAATTTATCTCCCAATCTCAACAAACCAATTCAGGCTCACCCAAAAACTATGTTCAGTATTCTGCTTCAAAAAAGAATTGACCCTGTAATCCAATCCCATTTCTATTTTGTGTTTGGCATCAATATCATAACCTAGTAAAGGAACAACCCGTATTTCAAGATCATAGTCTGCTTGTTGCAGGCTGTTGAGGTATTCGTTATTGAGCTTCAGGTAAAATTCATGGGGATCCACCGACTCACCATTGAGTGGAATTTCAGAAGTGATCCTGTAGCGTAAGCGAAACTGCGGCGCTTCCAGTCGGGAAAATGTTTGATCGGTTAACAAGCGATGCGCCAACCGATAACCTGCCATTCGTTGCACAATGATGTATTGCTGAATAAACCGGTGAACCTGTTGCCCGCCTTCAAGCCTGATCAGGTACCCGGCTGCAATTCTTGAATTAAGCCCTACTTTTTTTCCTGCAATCAAAGAAACATCGGTAAGCACATACCGGTATCGTTTATCAACAGCTGCACCAAAACCACCGCTTTGCAACAACTGGCGGGATTCAATTTTTGAGTTCAGCGACCAGTCGTTTCGCAACTTCCTGTTTACATTCACGGATGGTAAAAGACCCAACTGGTAAGCACGTTGGGAAAATGCAGTACCGGCAAACAGTACACAGCCTGCAAAAAGAAAAACTTGTACTTGTTTAATATTCAAGATGGCTGCTGTTTTTAAATACAATTGTTGAAACTGAAAGCACAGTGCCTGTATCGGTGAACAAATATTCCAGCAGTTCCACATTATTTTTAGATGTACACTTAACCACCACTTCATATTTCGTGACCAGGTTCTGAACAGATGACAGGTTTTTCAATTTTGCAAGCAACTGTTCTTCGCTTCCTGAATACTGCACCTGGATTTTTTCGATCTTGTATTTAATGCAGTCGTTTTGCAGTTGGGCATTGATCGTGTTGTTAAGTGAAGCCGGCAGTTCAGTTGCCTTTAATTCAATTTCTACATCTTCAATGGTACCAAGCGTATCAAATTCCACACTGAATCGTTTCCTGTTTTGCTGAAACTTTACTTCGATGCTCTTCCTGTTAAGACCCTGCTCCAGATACCACTTCATCTTTCCTTTTATATTTGCCGACTCGATAAAGTCCAGCGCTTTTTGTGGAACATCCCGTTGTTTAATGCGGCTTTCTTTTTCAAACTTTTCCTGCGCAAACAATTCAACTGAGCTAAACAAACTCAGCAAAAAAATAAGACAGGTATAAACGTATGCAGGCATACAGTTTTTTTTAGTAAGTACATTCATTGTTGCCATGTAAATCGTTTGTAACCGATCATTCCAC
>CAYMSG010000530.1:0-2475 GCA_964392955.1 uncultured Chitinophagaceae bacterium
GGTTACATTCCGCATGGGCTTAGACCGGGCTTTCGATAAATCAAGATTGATTGTTTCGTTCAGCTTACGAAGTCCCGATCATCAATTGCTGAGTTACCTGGTATCAGACGAAACACAGGTAAAAGAACAACGCCCGGATGCAACACTGACGGATGAAATTGAATTATCTATTTCCAATTTTACTTTTCGGCCGGGCCGTTACTCTGTCCGTATTATTCTGCACGATACCGATACCAGTTATGCCAATACCTGCGATATTGTGGAGTCGGCCATGGACCTGGATGTACTCAGCAGTAACTTTTTTGGTTCAGGAAAAAATATGCGGGACCATGACCAGTCTGCATTATTGCAAGGGTATTTTCTTTTTAAATAATTATTACTGTATATGCTCAAACGATTGATCGATCGTATAACGTTGAAGGGATACCGGCAGGAACTTACTGCCAACCAACGCAAACAAACAGAGGAAGTGAAGCGGCTGTATGATCAGTTGTTTCTGAATAACCCGGTATTGATTGTACAGGACGTACAAATGTATCTTCCGTTGTTTTATGTAGATCATATACAAAAGCTCATTTACCGTGACCGGAATTTTTATGAACTTGAAACATTGCAGTATTTACAAACCAATTATGGTAATTTTCAGAACATCCTTGATATAGGTTCAAACATTGGCAACCACATGCTGTATTACTGCAGTAATATGCAGGCAAAACAGGTGATCTGTTTCGAGCCCAACAGTTTCAATCATGGAGTACTTTGCAAAAATGTAGAATTAAACAACCTGCAACAGGTAGTTACCGTACATAATTGTGCACTGGGCGAAAAAACGGGGAAGGGTATACAGAAAGACTTCAGCAATAGCAATACAGGTATGAACCGCATTGAGGCGGCTGCAGTTCATGAAGAAGGTGCCATTGAAATAAAACGGCTGGATGATTTTGGATACAGCGATATTGATTTTGTAAAAATTGATGTGGAGGGTTTTGAAGTGGAAGTACTCAAGGGAGCAGCTAATACCCTGCGTAATTCCAAAGCAGTGGTGATGATTGAAGTGTTTGAAAAAAGCAGGCAACAGGTGAACGAACTCATGGAATCGTACGGATACCGGAATACACATGCAATTGAGGAGTATAACCTCATCTATACTGTGAAATAAAATGAAGCGGGATCGTTCAACATCCATCAGCTGTATCCTTCATTTTGTTACCTGGTTTCCCTCGGCTGAAGAAGATGTACACGGTATTTTTACACGCAGGCATATTGAACTGCTGGCAACCGACACGTCGGTAAAACATATTGTGATACAAAAGCTGCCGGAGTCTGTTTCTGTTGTTGCACACCTCAAAGCGCTGGCTGGCTGGTTTCCCCAAAAAAAAATAGGATCACTGCAGGTAATCTATCTGCCGGATGAATCAGCATTGTATAAAAAATGGTTTTGGCGGCTTAAAACTTTGTTTGAACACCTGCTGCTGAAAAAAATCATCCGTAAATACAAACCTTCCCTTCTTCATTTGCATGTGGTGTATGGTTTTGGAAAAGAAGCGGTATGGCTGAAAAAAAAATACAACATCCCGTTTATTGTTTCTGAACACATGGGCCCCTTCCCCTTTTCATGGATTCAGGATGTGGAAGCAAATGTGATAGAACCATTACGTAATGCCCATTGTGTGATAGCAGTAAGCCATGCACAGGCCAGCCAAATTTCAAAACTGGCAGGACTAGAAGTAGCAGTAATTCCCAATGTTGTAAACGATAATGATTTCTATTATTCAGAGTATGATCTCTCCGGTACAATACAGATTGTATTAACGGGACTATATGATCCAATAAAAGGAGCAGACTATTTGCTGACTGCTTTTCCTTTATTTCTGAAACAGCATCCAACTGCTATTCTTCACCTGGTTGGTGGTGCCACAGACAAAAGGTTACAACATCTGCAACAGCTCGCTACAGAGGGCGGTATTTCTTCTTCGGTTGTATTTCACGGATCAGTAACAGCAAAAAAATTGAATACATTGTTTGCACAATGCAGTTTTTATGTTTGTGCCAGCGAATGGGAATCGTTTGGGTTAACTATGCTTGAAGCATTGTTTACCGGGCTGCCTGTTTTGAGTACCGACTGTGGCGGCGTGCATGAGTTTATGAACAGTGAAAATGGAATTATCATTGCAAATGACAGATCAGTTGAAACGCTCCTGCAGGGAATGCTGCAAATGACCGGGCGTTTATCTTCCTTCAACAGGAAAGCCATAGCAACAGATGTGCAGCAACGGTTTTCTGCATCTTCCATTAAAGAAAAGTATTATTCAGTTTATCAATCAGTAACTGCTGCATACAGTACAGCGATATAATAAATTATGTGTGGCATATTTGGAACAGTGAATTATCGTATTTCGAAAGATGTTTTTCAGCAGCAATTGAATAAACTTTCGCATCGGGGACCTGATGGGTTTGGTATTTGGGAAAATAAGG
>CAYMSG010000531.1:0-2465 GCA_964392955.1 uncultured Chitinophagaceae bacterium
TACAGGTGCAGTCAACTTTACCCTTCTGAAAGATGTATCGGTATGGTATGAATTATGGCGGCAGATCAATGGTTTCCCACCTGATTATTACCGGCCTTTTACAAACGACAAAACAGATAGCAAAAAGAATAAATAATCAGAAACGGCCTCCTGCAGAATGAAGAACATAAAGATGTATTTAATGGCAGTGTGTATCATGGCAGGCAGTGGGTTGCGTGCACAGGATACATTACGTGTACTGGCCGAAACAGAATTTATTGAAATTGTAAAGCAACATCATCCTGTTGCAAAGCAGGCGGGTTTGCTGGTAGATGCTGCAAGGGCACAACTGCTTTCGATCCGTGGAAATTTTGATCCGGTTGTGTTTTTAAACAACGATCAAAAAACATTTGATGGTAAAAACTATTTCAATTACAACAATGCAGAACTGGCTGTGCCTACCTGGTTTGGTGTGGAAGTGTATGCAGGGCTTGAAAATAATTTCGGTGATTTAATTACAACGGAAGCAACCACCGGCGCCAGCAGTTATGCCGGCATCAGTTTGCCTTTGTTGAGAGATCTGGTATTGGATAAACGTCGTGCTGCATTGCAACAGGGCAAACTGTTTACGCAGCAATCGGAATTTGAACGGCGCACTGTCATCAACGACCTGTTGTTTGATGCGTACAAAGCTTACTGGAGCTGGGCCAGAGATTATCAACTGCTGATGGTGCTTGATACAACTATCTTTTTGAATGAAGCTCGTTATGAACTGGTGCGTATTTCATTTCAGCAAGGCGACCGTGCTGCCGTTGATACCACCGAAGCACTGGCACAGTTGCAGAATTTTCAACAGCAGCGGGAAGAAGCATGGCTGAAATTCAGGAAGTCAACGTTGGAGCTCTCCACGTTTTTATGGTTAGAAGGAAACAAGCCGGTGTATTTGAGTGAACGTGTAATACCGGATACTGTATGGACGGCACAATCATTTACCAATTTTAAAGTGGATCAACTGGCCGATTGGATCACACAGGCCGTTACCAATCATCCGAAGCTGCAACAGATCGATTTTAAATTACAATCGCTGGAAGTAGAACGACGGTTGAAATTTCAAAGCCTGTTACCCAAGCTCGATCTCAAATACAATTTTCTGCAACGTGGTTATAATGTAGCCAATTCCATTAACGCCAACTTCTTTGAAAACAATTATAAGTTTGGTGTGAGTGCCATTATTCCTATTCCCAACAGACGTGGCATTGGTGATTACCGTGCTGCACGAATCAAGATCAAAACAACGGAACTCGACCGAAGCTTTACCGAACTGAACCTGGAAAACAAAGTGCGTTTTCACTACAATGAAGTGTTGAACCTGCAAAAACAGATTGATATCTACGAGCGTGCTTACAATAATTATGTACGCTTATTCACTGCAGAGCAGTTGAAATTTTCATTAGGCGAAACAACCCTCTTCCTGCTCAACACCCGTGAAACAAAAGTGCTGGAAGCACAGCAAAAACTACTGGAGTTGAAAACAAAATTCTACCAGGCATTTGCTTCGTTGAACTGGGCGGCGGGTGTGCTGCAGTAACACGTCCCTGAGCGCAGTCGAAGTGTGAGCAGTAAATATTCTTTTGGCGCAGAGAAATAAGGAAATGGAGTTTTCGCAGAGAGTAGTTATAACTCAGCGTTTATCTCTGCTTCTCTTTTCTCTGCGCCAAAATAGTTTAAGGGGGAAAATTCTTTCTCTTTTACTAAGCATTTAGAATACGCTTACTCCAAATTACGTACTACATTAGTTTGATTGATTGCTTAAATTCTTCAAACTCATTATGAGCTATTTGATTTTGAGAAATAGACTGATGGCAATTAAAGTCGTAATAGAATCCATTGTGTTCAGTCTTCAATGTTTTTAATTCAACAAGAACAGGCTCATTCATTTCCATATGTTCAAACAGATATTGTGAATCAAATTCATAAAACTTACTTCCTGAAATAAAATAAGGATCGTGTCGTTTCAGTACTTTAAAGTCTTTGAGAATCTGCGATATGCCGTATTCAGACATCGCTATTAATTCTTCAAAACTTTCATGTCCAAAATCTGCTAGTTCAGTGAGCGGGGTAACTTGTAATGTTATGGTCGGAGAAAATATGCCTTTGTACTCTGGCTTATCATCAAAATATTTTGTAGCTAAACAAATGGGATCTCCTAAATCCCTCCAAACATCTTCTTTTAATTCATTCCAGCCATTGCCAAGAATTTGTTGGTCTTTTAGTTTTCCAAAATCTTTCACATGTATGAACCCCCACGATGAAGGTTTTTGGAATAAAACTCCAAGCTTTTTATTGATGTAAAAATTATTATTAGTAACAACGGCTTTTGATGGATCAACAACTATTCCAGATAATGCCAAAGTCACCAATCTTAAAAACTCATTTCTTCCTAATCCCATTGTAAAAGGTGTTTTTGTAAAAATACTTAATGGCTC
>CAYMSG010000532.1:0-2465 GCA_964392955.1 uncultured Chitinophagaceae bacterium
TCCTGATAATAGAAGGACATTAAAATCATACCAGCACTTACTACTGCCACATCCGTCACAAATAACGACGACCCGCGTATTAACCTCATCAACAACGCTAAAGAAGCACGGAACCAAATTGCCAGATTAATCAGCATTGAAAACAACCTTGCCTGCTTTTCGGCAAAATGTTTCTGCGCAAAAATTACCATGGCTCTGTAAAAAACAAATACGTAGTTCACACTACTTTTCTTAGTGCTCTCTCCCTTATAATGAATAATGCTCGTTTCAGGAAAATAGTAATTTTTATACCCTGCCTTATGTATTCTATAGGAAAGGTCTATATCTTCTCCATACATAAAAAACGCTTCATCCAGCAAACCAATCTTATCTAAAACACTCTTTCTAATCAACATAAACGCGCCGCTTAAAACCTCTACCGCATGTACCTTTTCTTTATCAAGATATCCGAGATGATATTTTCCAAACCGCTTACTTGCCGGGAAAACCGCCGCCAGGCCAAAAATTTTATAGAATGCGACCTCAGGTGTTGGCAAGCCTCTTTTGGATTCGGGCAAAAACCTACCTTTCCCGTCTACCATCTTCACCCCCAAACCGCCTGCGTCCGGATGTTGATCCATGAATGATACTACCTTATTAAAGGTATCCTCCTGAACGACTGTATCCGGGTTCAGTAAAAGCACGTACTCTGCATCGGACATTTGAATGGCCATATTATTGGCTTTAGAAAATCCTGCATTAAAATCGTTTTCAATAATCTTTACCTTAGGATACTTCTGTTTTACCATGGAAACAGAACCGTCAACAGAGTTATTATCTACAACGTAAATATCGGTATCCATTTGAGATGAAGCAGCGAATACCGATGCAAGACACTGATCTAAAAAGTGTTCAACATTATAATTTACAATTATTACGGCTAGTTTTTTCAACGCTTTTTTTCAATAATTGGGTTGCTTTTAATACCGCAACCAAATGCGAATGTATAACGGATGTTCGGAGTTATGGTATATATTCGCGGTAATTTATATTACAATGAAAAAAATTCTGGTGGCAAATCGGGGCGAAATTGCATTGCGAATCATGCGTACCTGCCGTAAAATGGGTATTAAAACGGTTGCAGTTTACAGTGAAGCAGATTTTGGTGCACCATTCATGAAATTTGCCGATGAAGCTGTATGTATAGGTAAAGCACCCAGTTCTGAAAGCTATTTGGTAATAGACCGTATTCTGGAAGCAGCGGTATTAACTCAATCAGATGGCATACATCCCGGGTATGGATTTCTTAGCGAGAACGCTACGTTCGCCCAAAAAGTAGCTGACACTGGCATTACATTTATTGGGCCACCCGTAGATGCAATAAAAGTTATGGGTAGCAAACTGGATGCAAAGCAGGCCGCAAAACAAAGTAACGTACCGTTGGTGCCCGGAACCGCTGAGGCCATTACTGACATTAGTAAGGCAATTGAACTGGGGAAAAATATTGGGTTCCCTTTGTTGATTAAAGCCTCAGCAGGTGGTGGCGGAAAAGGAATGCGCATTGTAAATACCCCTGAAGAATTTGAAGAACAATTTCACCGGGCGTGCAGTGAAGCCAAAAATGCATTCGGAGATGACTCAGTGTTTATAGAAAAATACGTTGCTTCACCAAGACACATTGAAATTCAAATACTTGCCGACAATCACGGAGATTGCGTCTATCTATTTGAAAGAGATTGCAGTATACAACGCAGGCATCAAAAAGTAGTAGAAGAAGCACCCAGTGCAGTGCTGACGGAAGAAACAAGAAAAGCGATGGGGGAATGTGCGGTCAGGGTTTCAAAAGCATGCGGATATACAGGAGCAGGTACCGTTGAATTTCTATATGATGCCGATGGCAGTTTTTATTTCCTTGAGATGAATACACGACTGCAGGTTGAACACCCTGTTACCGAAATGATTACCGGAATTGACCTGGTTGAACAGCAAATAAAAATTGCTTCGGGTGATCCCCTGGCTTTTAAACAAACCGATTTGAAGATTAACGGTCACGCTTTGGAAATAAGGGTATATGCAGAAGACCCTGTAAATAATTTTCTTCCTGATATTGGCACATTAACAAAATACCAGGTTCCTGTTGGAGAGGGTATTAGGGTGGACGATGGTTTAGAAGAAGGTATGGTTATCCCTATTTATTATGACCCGATGATAGCAAAATTGATTGTTCATGCGCCTACAAGACAAGAAGCCATTAACAAAATGATATCGGCTATTGACAAATATAAAATTGACGGTGTAAAAAACACTTTGGAGTTTTGCAGATTTGCCATAGACCACCCCGTTTTCCGTTCAGGTAATTTTGACACCCGTTTTGTAAACCTTTACTTTACCGTTGATTCCTATCGTGAATACTATAATCATGAAAAACAAACAGCAGCCACCATCGCAGGATTCCTCAACCAATGGCAGCAAGAAAAGGGATTTGA
>CAYMSG010000533.1:0-2465 GCA_964392955.1 uncultured Chitinophagaceae bacterium
AAAGAAACCATCGACTACAATGGATCATCCATTGGCGGTATGGTGGCCGAGTTACTCGATCAACCCTATGTTTCCCTTGCAACAAAATTTGATTTGAATGGAACCGTTGCAACTATCAACCGTGAAATTGAAGGTGGTGAAGAAACATGCGAGGTGAGTTTGCCTGTGGTGGTAAGCTGCCAGAAAGGTATGGCTGAACAACGTATTCCCAACATGAAAGGCATCATGGGTGCCCGCACCAAACCATTGAAAGCAGTGGAGCCGGTTGCTGTAGATGCACTTACTTCGGTTGCTGCATTTGAACTACCCCCTGCCAAAGCCGGTGTAAAACTGGTGGATGCAGAGAATGTAGGCGAACTGGTGAGGTTGCTGCATGAAGAAGCCAAGGTAATTTGAGAATTTGAAAATGTGCTAATTTGAAAATTAGCCATTCAATCATCTTCTCATTTTCAAATTTTCAAATTCAAAAATTTTCAAATTATATGTCAGTTTTAATATTCATCGATGCTGCTGATGGCCATGTAAAAAAATCTTCGTTTGAAGCATTGACGTACGGTGCACAGTTAGCCAAACAAACAGGCACAAGTGCCGAAGGCATCTTGCTCGGAACCGTGGGTGATGATATTGCGGCTTTGGGAAAATATGGTGTTTCAAAAATTCATCATGTGGCCAATGACAGCTTGAATCATATGGATGCACAAGTGTATACAAAAGCCATTGCTGATGTGGCAACAGCGGCGGGTGCAACCATGATCGTTCTTTCACACAACGTAACAGGCAAAGCGGTTTCGCCCCGATTGAGTGCAAAACTGAAAGCCGGTTTGGTGGCCGGAGCCATTGGGTTGCCGGATACAAGTAGTGGCTTTGTTGTGAAGAAAGCTGTGTTCAGCGGAAAAGCATTTGCCAATGTTTCGATCAATACGGCTGTAAAAATCATATCCCTCAGCCCCAACTCTTTCCAGACAATTGCAGGCGAAGGCACAGCAGAAGTTGTTACAGCCAATGTAACGGTGGAGGCAGCAAAAGTAAAAGTGACCGCCACCAATAAAGTAAGCGGGCAGGTGCCATTAAGCGAAGCCGAATTGGTAGTAAGTGGTGGACGTGGTTTAAAGGGACCGGAGAACTGGGGCATGATCGAAGAACTGGCAGGTTTATTAGGAGCAGCTACCGCCTGCAGCCGGGCCGTAGCCGATGCACACTGGCGTCCGCATCATGAACATGTTGGACAAACCGGTGGTGCCATTGCTCCCAATTTATATTTAGCCATTGGCATCAGTGGCGCTATTCAGCACCTGGCAGGTGTGAACCGCAGTAAAGTAATTGTAGTGATCAACAAAGATCCGGAAGCCCCGTTCTTTAAAGCAGCCGACTATGGTATTGTAGGCGATGCGTTTGAAGTGGTGCCGAAGATGATCACGGAAGTAAAGAAATTGAAAGGCGTAGCGTAAGCAAGCCCACAGGTTATAAACTGTTAGCCGATAGCCTTTGGTTGAGCGTTGTAAGTGGTTTCCTTACGACTATCGGCTGAAGGCTATCGGCTTTTTTGCTGTTTATTCTCCTGTTTTATTAAAAACAAAGCCCTTAAATTTGCCGACAGGTTATGAAAAAAATCGAACTGGAAATAGTTGCCCTTTCGCACAGTATTACCCAAACACACAGTTATGCTGTGGTACTGGGAGAAGTAAACGGAATGCGCCGATTGCCGATCGTTATTGGTGGTTTTGAAGCCCAGGCCATTGCTGTGGCGTTGGAACGCATGCAACCCAGTCGCCCCCTCACGCACGACCTGATGAAGAATTTCATGCTGGCCTTTAATGTAGAACTGCATGAAATTGTGATCAACGATCTGCAGGAAGGTATCTTTTATTCCAAACTCCTCTGCTCTACCGATCATGATACGGTGGAGATCGACAGCCGCACCAGCGATGCATTGGCCTTAGCCGTTCGTTTTGGTTGCCCCATTTATACCTACGAGCATATTCTGGAAAGTGCCGGTATTTTAATGGAAGATGAAGAGAAGAAAAAAGAAGAAGTACCTGTAACCAGCACCAACGAAAGCTGCGAAAAAGAAGAACTGAAAGCGCTCAGCATCGAGGAACTGCAAAACCTGCTGAATGATGTACTGGAGCAGGAAGATTATATCCGGGCCATTGCCATCCGTGATGAGCTTTCGAACAGAAAAAAATAATGGATAACGGTACAATGGATAAATGATAATTGGGTTCCATTACTTTTTCATTACACATTATTCATTTTTTATTTTTCATTCCCTGAATGCTTTCCTTTCCCAACTGCAAGATCAATCTCGGTTTACAGATTCTCAACAAACGGGAAGATGGTTATCATAACCTCGCAACCGTGTTTTATCCATTACCGTTGAAAGATGCGTTGGAAGTAGTGCGAAAGGACGATGGTAAGACCACTCACGACTCACCACTCACGACTCACGTGAACTTTTCCTCAAC
>CAYMSG010000534.1:0-2455 GCA_964392955.1 uncultured Chitinophagaceae bacterium
GGATTCAAGGCGGATGGATGAATCAAACAACGGATATGTGGAGCAAAAACCAGTTACAAGTAAGCCTTCATCATAATTGGTAGTAAATGGTTTTCGGTTTGGCTGATTCTTTGAAAAACAGAATAGTTGTCAATCAGCTCACGGAAATATCCCTGATTACAAAAGGTGAAGCGTTGCATGAAAATGCAACGCTTTTATTCAGCAGGCCTTTGCTGTGGTATTAACTTATGCAAAACTGGAAAATTTCTTTTGATCTCGTTACAACAAAAACATTCGATTTATTATAAATCGAATGTTAAAAAATAAAACTATGATCAATCACCTGTTTTATTTTGATTGAAACGGAAGCGATGATTTGTGAACGATGATTCTGAGTTTTCCGTCTTTCCCCTTTTTAAAGACCCATGTTTTATCTACCATTACCTCTTTCCCATCTTTTCCGGTTACCCATACATTGCCCATTGTAATAGCTACCGAACCATAAATTTGAATGCCTTCATTTTTCTCACCGGCATTATCATACCTTGCTTTTACCCAAGGTGCCAACGCAAACCCTTTATCGTTGGGATAGTCTGGATCGCCTCCAACAAAATAAGCCAAGGCTCCTTTTTTGTCGTTGCGGAATGTTTGATCGCCAAAGGCCAGTGTTGGCTTAAAGAACACCTTGCCGGAATCATAATTATAAGCTTCTGAAAGCACCTGCTCTGCAAATGCTTTATAATCGCCTCCTTCTTCTTTACGTTTTCCAATTTCTACAAGGGCATCGCACCAGGCCTGCTGTGCTGCATTTACTTCATCGTACGTAATAATTGTCTGCGCACCTTCTTCAACATAGACCAACCCCAGATCGTTAATTACTTTTTTAACTTCCTCACTGGATTGAGTAACAATTTTATCTGTTTGTTCTTTTGCCTGTTGCACCTGGTTGCAGGAGAGTAAACTGCTAACAGCAAATAGAAGCCCGACAATCACTTTGTTTCTTTTCATGTGTATTTTTTATTGAATTGTATAGCGGAATTGTACACTGCGTATATGATTGAATGATGAAGCGGACAACCGTTCCATTTTACAGAAGGTTACCGCTTCTTCTTATTTGAACCATAACTGTATCAACGGACTTCGGTATCTGTAACCGAAATCGAAACCACCGAACGTATCTCCAATTTTTTACCGGAGTCACCTACCTCCCGGAACAACTGCTGCAGTTGTTCCATGCTGTTGGTTAATGCAGCAATACGGTTGGTATGCAACGGGTCATCTTTTCCAAACCGTTCATTGGCACTGAAATTTTTGATCTCATGAAAATTTGTTTTTCGTGAAAACAAATCGATCAGCAGCTCACGGGCATCTTCCGGTGTAAACTGCCCGTTGATCAGATCTGCATGAAGTTCTTTTTGCATAAATGGTTTTTTTAATGATTACTGATTGAGAATATTTTTTTCGGCTTTGCTTTTCTGCACCACTACCTGGCTTTCTTCGTACGAGAGGATGCCAATGGTAAGCAGCAGAAATACTACTGCCAGCGCCATCAATAACAAACTCTGCGTTTGATGTCCCGCAAAAATGGAACAGAGAAATAATGCCAGTCCGGCGAGTAAACTAAGAAGCGAGAGCAGCAGCTGTTTCATACTCGTATTTTTTTGTTTCAAGGTGAATAATTGCATTGATTTGCAACGGCCCGTTTTGTTGTAACAGTGCATTGCGGATCGCAGCCAGTTCATGCTGCAGATGTTTTAACCTGCTTTCACGGTATTTGATATCTTCTTCGCTGCTGTGTTGCGCAATTTTGTTTTCGTGAAATCTGATCTTTACCTGGATCATTTGTGTGAGAATATCCAGCGCTTCTTTTTCGGAAAACGTTCCTTTGATTAATTCTAGTTGCATGGTTGTTTGTGTTTATTGTCCCTGGCCAAGTGAGAAAGCTGCTGTACCATCAAAGCTGTACAGGTTTTCTGTTTTAATAGTGTCGATGTGTTGCTCTGCTGCTTTGCGGAGTAATTCGATGATGTCTTCTTTATCCATCGGTTTTCCATTGGCAGGTTTAAACCGGCAACGCCAGTGATCGGTACAGAATGTTTCTTCAAAACCATCGGGCCATACTTTAATACCCCGGTTAGTGATCATGGAAAGTTGTACCTCGTTTGATTGCAACGGTTGCAGTAAGTTGGCCAGTTCGTTGGCAGATGTACCTCCCCAGTGTACGAACAGGTCTACACCTTCCAGTTTTTTGGAAGCAGGTTGTTTACGCTGGTACTTTGGTAATTGAAGCGGTGTGGCAGAAGCATAACTCACCGCCTGCAGTTGCTGCGGCTTTTTACCGAGGTTGGAGATCACCGCTTCAGCAAAAGCACGGGTGCCCACTTTTTGTTTGCTGATGCCTTCCCGGTAAATATCGTAGGTATGAATACCATCCTCAATGGTTCGCAGCCAGGCGTTTTGAATATCTGCTGCAACA
>CAYMSG010000535.1:0-2443 GCA_964392955.1 uncultured Chitinophagaceae bacterium
CTTATCGTTTCAATGCCGGTGGTGATTACTCGCAGATAGAAGTTTTTGCAATTACCAAGAAAGGAACACAAGGTGCCGATCAGAATGGTGCAATAGGTAATGGCTTAGCTGTTGATGGCGCATTGGGTCGTGGACTCGATCGTCGTTTCCGTTCAACTATTACCAACAGTCTCACTTATAAAACACAGTTTGGTGCAAATGATGATCATGAAATATCAGCTTCCCTGTATACAGAGTTTCTGCGCAGACGAGGCCGTAGTTTTAACTTTACCGGTTTTGGTTTGTTGCTGCCGTTTGATAATGAAGCTGGTCTTGTTGCCGGTACTGTTGACAATGGCTACATCCCTACAGTTGGCGGTGGCTTCCCTGAAAACAGTGCATTGCTTTCATACTTCGGTACAGTAGATTATTCGTTCCGCAATAAGTATTTCCTGTCGCTTTCCGGAAGAACTGATGGCTCCTCTCGTTTAAGTCCATCAAACCGCTGGACACAATATGGTTCTGTTGGTGCAGGCTGGATTGTTTCCGATGAATCGTTCTTTAATGTAAAAGCAATCAACTATTTGAAGCTGAAAGCAAGCTTTGGCGCAGTAGGTAACCAAAGTGGTATTGGTGAGTTTCCTTATCTGCAGCAATATGGCCGTGCTACCTATGGCGGACAAGGTACGTTGAACATCACCCGTCTTGCAAATCCTGATCTTACCTGGGAAAAAAGAAGAACAGCAAATATTGGATTGGAGTTTGAATTGCTGAAGAGCCGTATCCGTGGTGGAGTTGAATTATACCAGAGTGTAACAACCGGTTTGTACTTCGAACCGAAAGTGCCTGCAACAAGCGGTGGTAACGGTACCTTCCTTTCCAATGCGGGCGATATGGAAAACAAAGGTGTGGAAGTAAACCTTTCGTTTAAAATTGTTGATGCAAAAGATTTTAAATGGACGTTTGATGCAAACTATGCCTACAATAAAAACACCATTAAGGCGCTGCCCGACAATCAAACATTCCAGCTGTTTAAAAGCTTCCAGGCATTACAGGTGGGTAAGCCGCTTAACAGTTTCTACCTGGTGCAATATGCCGGTGTTAATCCTGCCAACGGTAATTCGCAATACCTCAAAGCAGATGGTAAAACCATTACAGAAGAATATGATGCAAATGATTTAACTGTCTTGGGTACAAGTGATGCGCCGCATAATGGTGGGTTTACAAACACGTTCAACTTTAAAGGTCTTGAACTGTCGGCTTTCTTTGTTTACAGTACAGGAAACTACGTGTTCAATACGGCACGCTTTAATGTAGAGTTTTATCAATACACGACTTCCGGATTTTCACGCAATGCATTAAATGCATGGACTACCCCCGGACAGATCACCAACTTTCCACGTATTGATGAAGCAACGCAAGGTCAAACAACACGTTTCCTTGAAAAAGGCGACTTCCTCCGTTTACGTAACGTAATGCTTTCTTATTCCTTACCAAGAAACATAACACAAAAAATGAAAATTCAGGGCCTGCGTCTCTTTGTACAGGGACTGAATCTTTATACATGGCATAAATTCCAGGGATGGGATCCGGAAGTGTCATCGATCAATGATGGCGATCCGAATTCGAATGCATCAGTAACCGGTGCACAGTATCCATCGTTACGCAGTGTAAACTTTGGTTTGAACTTAAATTTTTAACGAACGAAATTTTTTGATATGAAGAGTTTAATGAAACAGGTTTGTTATATGCTTGCTCTGTTACTGGTAACAATGCAGGCGTGTAAAAAACCATTAGATACAATGCCGGATACGTCGTTAACCGAGCTGAAAACATTTGATGATATACGCAATGCTTTACGTGGGGCGTATGATGGTTTTCAAAGCAATAACTACTACGGCAGTCCGGCAGCATCCGGCTCAGCAAGTGGCTGGAGCAGCTTACCTGAATTGATGGGCGATGATTTTGTGGAAGCATTGGAAAGCCTGGGTAACTGGAATGTAATGAGTGAAATGATTTATGCATCAGATAACCCGCAGGTAGCCGCTGCTTTTGTACAGCCGTATGAAATTATTTCCCGAGTAAATAATCTGTTGATCTATTTACCGAAGTATGAAACAGGCGAAACAGCAGAAGAAGCAAAACGCATACGTGCACAGGCGCTTGCCATTCGTGCACATGCACATTTTGACCTGATGCGTTACTTTGCTCCGGAATTTGGCCGCAACTCAACAGCATTAGGGGTGCCTTATGTTACGTTGTTCGATCCGGTAAAGCCATTTGCAAATTTACCTGCACGTAATACCGTAAAAGAAAACTACGATGCTATTTTGAAAGACCTCGGCGATGCATTGGTTGCATTCCGTGAAGATCAAACCGGCTTTACCAACAGCTCCCGTGTGTATATTGACAGTGTTGTGGTGTATGCCATGCGTGCAAGGGTCAATTACTATGCATCGCAATG
>CAYMSG010000536.1:0-2443 GCA_964392955.1 uncultured Chitinophagaceae bacterium
CATGGTTTTACAGCCATACTTTGAATCACCATCCATATCCTCAATATCTTTCACCACTTCACGAATCAGTGTAATGATAAATGCAAAGCAAGAATACAGAATCGCCAGCCTTAGTAATTTCTGATGCGATCCGGGTTGTACCGGATGCATGAGATCGCCCTGCTGATGAATGGTTAACAGGTACACCACAAATACAACCCATGCCGTTAACAACGAAATGAGAATATTACCGGTAAGCAATTTCTTTTTAAAGGTGGTGCTGTAAAACCACAACACAAATACACAGCCCATGTTGGCAAATCCAATGATCCAGTTGCCATTTTGCAAACCAATATAAAAACCCATGAGCACTCCGGCAAAAGAAAAAAGCATGTGAAAGAAAATAGCCCAGCGCCGGCTGATGCTTCTGTCAACCACCATGCGTGAGGGTTTATTTACCAGGTCGATGTTCAGGTCAAAATAATCATTGATTATATAACCAGCTGCCGCAATAAAAACAGAAGAAAGACAAAGAATAAAAAAGAGTTGGTGATATTCCCTCGTCATGTACAAATCGCCAAACATCACCGGCTCTACCACACAATAAAAAAACAACACCTGTGTTAATGCAATAAAAACAAGGTTGGGCCAACGGACAAGTTTCAAAAAATCGGCGAGCTTCTGCATTTGTTGATTTGTGCGGTGAAGTTAGGTTGGAATCAGGAATTAGGAATTGGGAATTTGGGGGTTGTATTTCCTTGAAGCAAGTGGCTTGCAGCTTTTCTTCATCATACTGCACTTACTCCTTTCGCATCAACCACCCAATCGTTCTTTAACTTAAGCACCTTTTCAATCACTTCCCGTACACAGCCCTTGCCGCCGTTGATGGAAGAAATAAACGTGGATATTGCTTTGATCTCCGGTACTGCATCGGCCGGGCAGGCAGCAAGCCCCACCAGCTTCATTACTTCCAGATCAGGGATATCATCACCCATAAACAGGGTTTCTTCCCATTTCAGATGATTGGATAAAAGAAACTGTGCCAGCACCTCTTCTTTATCTTTCACTTTCATAAATACATTGCGTACGCCGAGATATTCCAATCGCTCTGCTGAAGGCTTACTGATACTGCCGGAAATCACCACTACATTGTACCCTTTTTTTACAGCTAACTGTAATGCATAGCCGTCTTTTATATTCATGGTGCGGATATATTCGTTGCCGGGCAGAATGATGAGTGAGCCATCGGTGAGCACACCATCCATATCAAACACAAAGGTTTTGATTTGTGAAAAGCGTTCGAGAAGATTCATACGTAATTATTACGCCGAAGTTCTTACTTTTTTCGATACAGCCTGCGGATGCTTTCTGAAAGTTCGTGGTACAGATCCTGCAGGTGTTCATCAATTTCCAGCAGCAGCAAATGTTTTTTGATGGTTTCCTCATCGCCCCTGCGTGCCGGACCCGTTTGCATATCAATTGCATTGCCCTGTGTTAAACGGCAGGCCACTTCAATAATGAGGGGATGCAACAATTTAAAATCGAGCCTACGGTCTTTGCAGTAATCTTCTGTTAATGCATACAAATGATTGGTGAAATTGCTCACCATTACTGCCGCCAGGTGCATTTTTAACCGTGTATCATCATCAGCCGGCTGTACATTATCAGAAAAGGAAGCAGCAAAATCGGCCAGCAGCACATTTACTTCATCGGAGTTACCATCCACCAAAAAAGGAACGGGCGGAATAACAATCATCTCCTTGCGCAAGCTCTGCAACGGATACAACACACCATAGTTGGGCGAGCTGTTTCGTAATACCTCTTTGCTTACACTGCCGGCTGTGTGCACCAGTACCTTCCGTTTTAACTTCAGGTGCTTGGCCAGTTCAGGGATAGCACTGTCGGTAACAGCCATGATACAGATATCTGCTTCGGTAGTAATATCGTTGAGCGAAGCAATGCCTTTCGCATTTACTTTCGCAGCAAGCGCTTCTGCATGTGCAGCATTACGGCTCCACACCTGCACAATGCTGTGATCAGCTTTTTTGATCATTTTCGCCAGCACAGTGGCCGTATTACCCGAACCAAGAAGAACAATATTCATACAACGCAACAGTTAATGAAACGGAAGAAGTAATTTGCAACAAAGTAAACCATCCTTTTCAAAAAATGAAACTCGCCCAGCAATTAGTGATCGGTTACTACCGTGCCAAACTCAACATCTTTGCGAAATTGTCGAAACGCAAAGCTGCAGAAAAAGCATTTGAATTATTCTGCACACCCTATACTTCCAATAAAAAGAAAGTACCTGCTGTGTTTGAAAAAGCAGAGAAGCTGCATTTAAAATTTGAAAAGTCCAGCCTGGTAGGTTATCGCTGGAATCATCCTCAACCCAAAAAAGCATTGATCCTGCATGGTTTCTCTTCGACTGTAAAAAAGTTCGATCATTTTGTAATGCCGCTGG
>CAYMSG010000537.1:0-1672 GCA_964392955.1 uncultured Chitinophagaceae bacterium
TGGTTATGGATTGAAATATGAAAACGGTTTTAAGTTTACGCATTTAGGTGAAATAGGAAAGAAATAAATTATGAGCGCAGCGAAAAAGAAAGAAAATGTTTTTGAGAATGAGAATGGCGTACAGGGGCAGTATAAAAACTGGTTCCTTGATTATGCCTCGTATGTAATTCTGGAACGTGCCGTACCTGCTATGGAAGATGGATTGAAGCCGGTGCAACGCCGGATTCTGCATGCCATGAAAGAAATGGACGATGGCCGTTTCAACAAAGTGGCCAACATCATTGGCCAGGCAATGCAATATCATCCGCATGGAGATGCAAGTATTGGTGATGCGTTGGTAAACCTGGGACAAAAAGATCTCCTGATCGATACACAAGGTAACTGGGGCGATGTGCGTACTGGTGATGATGCGGCTGCTCCCCGTTACATTGAAGCACGTTTATCGAAGTTTGCACTGGATGTTGCGTTCAACAATAAAACAACGGAATGGCAATTGAGTTACGACGGACGTAAGAACGAACCCGTTGTTTTGCCAATGAAATTTCCGCTGTTGCTGGCACAGGGTGCCGATGGGATTGCAGTTGGTCTTTCAACAAAAATTCTTCCGCATAACTTCTGCGAACTGATCGAAGCTTCCATTAAATGTTTGCGGGGTAAACGTTTTGAACTGTTACCCGATTTTCAAACAGGTGGCATGATCGATGCAAGTAATTACAACGATGGTAAACGTGGCGGTAAAGTAAGAGTGCGTGCACATATTGAAGAACTGGATAAGAAAACATTGCTGATCAAAGATGTGCCCTACGGTGTTACTACCACGGCTTTGATGGAAAGAATTGTAAAAGCAAACGACCAGGGAAAGATCAAGGTCAAAAAAGTAACGGATAATACTGCAGCTGATGTGGAGATACAGGTTGATCTTGCGCCCGGTATTTCACCAGATATTACCATTGATGCATTGTATGCCTTTACCGATTGTGAAGTTTCTATTTCGCCCAATGCCTGTGTAATTGTTGATAATAAACCACAGTTTTTATCGGCAAGTGAATTACTGCGTTTCTCAGCAGAGCAAACAAAAGAGTTGCTGAAGAAAGAGCTGGAAATAAAGCTGGGTGAGTTACAGGAAAAATGGCATTATACATCACTCGAAAAAATATTCTTCGAAGAGCAGATTTATAAAGAGCTGGAGAAGAAACATGAAACATGGGACAAGGTGATTGAAGCCATTGATAAAGCGTTTGTTCCTTTCAAAAAACAACTGAAGCGGGATATCACCAGGGAAGATATTCTGAAGTTGACGGAGAAACCGGTACGTCGCATCTACCGTTTGGATATTGCGGAACTGAACGAACAGATCAAAGGACTGGAAGCAGATATCAAGCAGGTAAAACATGATCTCGACAATCTCGTTGATTATGCCGTGGCGTATTATGAAAATCTCTTAAAGAAATATGGCAAAGGTCGTGAACGTAAAACAGAGATCAAGCCGTTTGAAGTAATACAGGTAAAACAGGTAGCTATCGCCAACACAAAACTGTACATGAACCGTGAAGATGGTTTTGTTGGTACGTCTTTAAAGAAAGATGAGTTCATTACTGATTGTTCCGACTTTGATGATATCATTGTGTTTACCAAACGTGGTATAATGAAAGTGGTGAAGGTGAGCGACAAA
>CAYMSG010000537.1:1682-2437 GCA_964392955.1 uncultured Chitinophagaceae bacterium
CCTATATCGGTAAAGACATCATCCATGCTGCCGTTTTCCAAAAGAACGATGAACGTACCACGTACAACATGATTTATGTGGATGGGAAAACCGGTATCAGCTATGCCAAGCGTTTTAATGTTACCGGTATTACACGTGATAAAGAATATGATCTTACCAAAGGTGATCCAAAAAGCAAGGTGCATTACTTCACCGTAAACCCAAATGGAGAAGCAGAAGTGGTGAAAGTATTGCTGAGTCCGAGTGCCACTGCCCGTATAAAAGAGTTTGATTTTTATTTTGAAGAACTCGATATCAAAGGCCGCAGCAGTATGGGTAACCAGGTAACCAAGTATGCAGTAAAGAGTGTGAAGTTTAAAGAAAAAGGCCGTGCAACATTGAGCGGAAAGAAAATGTGGTTCGATGATAAGTTTGGCCGTTTGAATACCGAAGAGAAAGGACAGTACCTTGGCAAGTTTGAACCGGATGACCGTATCCTGGTTGTGTACAAAGACGGTAACTATGAAATTACCGACCAGGAGATGACGCAGAAATTCGATCCGGAAAATATTCTGCTGATTGAATTGTTTAAACCAGATCGTATCATTACCGCTGTTTATTTAGATAATGACAAGCTGCAGTATAATGTGAAGCGTTTCAAAATTGAAACAACCACACTCCGCAATAAATTCTTCTTCATTAAAGAAGGTGCCAAGAATTATGTTGAAGCGGTTACGACCGATGAAGAACCGGTATTGTCGGTTAAAAGTGGAAAA
>CAYMSG010000538.1:0-2424 GCA_964392955.1 uncultured Chitinophagaceae bacterium
TTTCCAAACTGCATACGTTGTTTGCTGTAACGCAATGCTGTATCGTAACAATCCATCGCAGCACCCAACACGCCCCATGCAATACCATAGCGTGCTTTGGTTAAACAACCCAACGGACCTTTTAATCCTTTTACATTGGGTAAAATATTCTCTTTCGGCACTTTTACATTATCAAACACCAACTCACCGGTTGCACTTGCACGCAAACTCCATTTGCCATGTGTGGTTGGCGTAGAAAAACCTTCCATACCACGTTCAACAATTACACCACGCACTACACCCTCTTCATCCTTTGCCCATACAACCGCCACTTGTGAATAAGGCGCATTACTGATCCACATTTTTGCGCCATTTAAAATTACATGATCGCCTGCATCTTTGATGTTCGTGAGCATACTGCTGGGATCACTACCATGATCGGGCTCCGTTAAACCAAAACAACCTAACCATTCGCCACTTGCAAGCTTCGGTAAATATTTTTTGCGTTGCTCTTCGTTACCGTACGCATAAATGGGATACATCACCAAACTTCCCTGCACACTTGCTGTTGAACGTACACCACTGTCGCCACGTTCCAGTTCCTGCATCATCAATCCATAACTGATATAATCCAACCCTCCGCCACCATATTCAACCGGCACCGTTGGACCAAAGCAACCCAACTCTCCCATTTGCTTCACGATCTGTTGCGGAAATTCAGCTTTCTGTGCATAGTTTTCAATGATGGGAGAAATTTCTTTTTTCACGTATGTACGCACCGCATCACGAATCATCTTATGTTCATCGGTCAACAGTTCATCCACTAAAAAATAATCAGGGCTTTGGAAAAGGTCTTGTTTTACACTCATACCGGAAGCAATTTTTTGTTATCGTCGTTTGTGCTGCTATGTTACGTTCGTTGTGTCACTCACTTCAGCTATTTGTAATTCTGCTGAACAACCCACCCCTTTCATCCTTTCCTATGTGTAACATTAAAACACCCCTCCCCGGAGGGGATAAACAGTTTGCAAATGTACGAATGAGCGGCTGACAGAATCGAAAAAGTTGTACTTTTCTTGCCCCTAACGAACTTATATGAAACAAATACTTTTTGGCCTGCTGCTGCTTGTGTCGTTTGGATGTTTTGCACAACAAAAGAACGATCCACCGAAAGAAACCATTCAACCGTACTGGTTTGTGATGTTATTGAAAGGACCAAACCGTTCGCAGGATTCTGCTGCCGCTGCGAAAATACAGGAAGGCCACATGAGCAATATGGCCCGGCTGCACAAAGAAGGAAAATTAAAAGTGGCGGGACCCTTTGGCGACGGTGGTGACTGGGTGGGACTTTTTATTTTCGATGCATCTGCACCTGGCTGTAAAACAAAAGAAGAGATCGAGTTGTTGGTAAAAACCGATCCTGCCGTAATTGCCGGGCGTTTAACATATGATATCCGTCCGTGGTGGACAATGGGCAGCGGTAGTTTTAAAACAGGTGTTCCTGAAAATTAATTTTTACGAGTATCACAAACAGGTTTGTAGTATGCAATTCGTTTATTCTGTTCTTTTATTTTTCGTTTTCACTATTTCATGTAACAGCAGTAAGATGCCAACAAACAATACACAAAAAACATTTACCTATTTAGCACTTGGCGATAGTTATACCATTGGCGAAAGTGTTCCTGAAAATAAAAACTTTCCGCAGCAGGTGGCAGACTTGCTGCGAAAAGAAAAAATTACGATCGATGAGCCAACGATCATTGCTAAAACCGGCTGGACAACCGATGAATTGCAGGAACAACTCAGTCGCACAAGACTCGCCGTACCGTTTGATTTTGTAACACTGCTGATTGGTGTAAACAATCAATACCGTGGGCGCAGTGCAACAGAATATGCACAGCAGTTTGAAGAATTACTGCAACAGGCCATTGGTTATGCAGGCGACAAAGCCAATCATGTAATAGTATTGAGTATTCCCGATTGGGGAGTAACGCCCTTTGCAAAAGACCGGGACAAAACCAAAATTGCAGAAGAGATTGATGCATTTAATGCGATCAATGAACCCATTGCAAAGAAATACAAGGTGCATTACATCAACATCACTCCATTAACAAGAGAAGCGGCAACTGATAAAACATTGGTTGCAGCAGATGGCTTGCATCCTTCGGGTAAAGATTATGCACGCTGGGCAAAACTTGTTGCTGACGTAATGCTGAAATTAACTAAATAATTCAGGATTGATTTTTTCTGAAGCGTTCAGCAATGATCTCTAATTCTTCTTTTGTAAGACTTGTTGTTTGCTGAAGTATGATAATAAATGCGGCTACTTCTTCTTCGCTGGCGGGGCAACCGATATTTTCACCGGCTTCATCTTTCGACACGCCCGGCTTACGCATATAACTGTCGGCCAGTAATTTTCGATCGACATCAAGTATAAGCCAGAAA
>CAYMSG010000539.1:0-2421 GCA_964392955.1 uncultured Chitinophagaceae bacterium
GCATACGTTACAGGGAAATCGGCAAGCAATGCTTTGTTGGCAATATTAGGCGAATACACTCTTGCCATAGCAGTAAGTACTGCTGCAAAAAATGCATCAAAATCATCTGATTCATTCAGTTCATTTACAATGGATTCAGCATTATTCAACTTGCTGATGCGTTTGAAGCCACGGCTTGACAGCGAAAAATCACTATGCCAATCCAGCACGGCCGGGCTAAGTGCATACACCGCACTGAATGTGTCGGCAAACAACATCCCTAACTTCAAAGCACCATTACCGCCCATTGAATGACCACATAGTCCACGACTTTTACGATGAGGTATTGTTCTGAAATGTTGATCCATGTACTGCACCACGTCTTTGCCAATATAATCAGCCCAGTTGCCTGTAACGGATGAGTTGGTATAAAAACTCCCCTTCAGTCTTGTATTACTATTGGGTGCCACCACAATCATTGGACGCATTTTCCCTGTATTGATGGCTTCGTCCAGTAATCGTTTGAAATTGATCCATACACGCATCATTACACTATCCGTTCCACCATAACCGTGCAGCACATAAATAACCGGGTAGCGTTGTGTTCCTTTTTCATAGTCTGGAGGTAAGTACACTGTTAACTGACGCAATGGTTCTTCGCCTGCTTTATTGTTTTGCAGAGATACAGCGCTAAACTCACGCCTGATTAATTTTCCTTGGGCGATTGTTGTGAGTGAACAACTCAGTAACAGCAAGCCGACAAAAACACTTCTCATGTTAGTATGATTTGATGATCAGAATTCGTTTTTCATTCCTTGGGCAGTAATAAATCGTCTGAAATGCAGAACATGATTTTTATCTTTCAATTTCTTTTCACGGTCTTCTTTCAGTTCTTCCGAAGTGTATTGTGTAACGTAGCAGGGCATAATTTTCAATGCCTTATTTTCATGTTCCTGTGTGTACTCAATTTTTACATTAAAATATTGATCGTTTACATAACCAAGATCAAACATGTTGCCTTGTTCGTTTGTCCATGCTAAATAATACAACGGGTATTTCTCTACCCAGCCTTCACGCAATAACAGTTCGGTAACAGCTGACCCAGTAACAATATGTTCTGCGTGGTGGGTATCACCATCGGGCCCGAATGTAAGAATGAAATCAGGATCAATAGCTGCAATTTTTTCTTTCAGCAATTCAAGAAACCTTTTATGTTCAGCAAAGTATTTTCCAACACCAATTCTTGTATCAAGCCGATCGATACCCAGAAAGATGGGCTCTGCAACACCCATGATCTTGCAGGCGCATCGTGTTTCGTCCTTACGAATCGACCCCAGCGAATCGCCTGCAGGGATCTTTGTCACTCTTGTTCCGTCTTTACCATCCGTAGCAATAATGAGTTGCACGTTGTAACCCATCTCCACATACTTGATCAATACTTCTGCAATAGCTGATTCATCGTCCGGGTGAGGGAAAACAGCCAATAATGTTTTTTTCTTTTCCTGTTGCTGAGCAGTGACTTCACAAATCGTAACCAAAAGAAATAAGGAAATAATGTATCGCATTTTTTACTGTTTACGTTTGACAAAAACCTGTGGCCACCATACCATCACAACCTCTGCCACCAGTAATGGAACAAATGACCAAAAATATTCCTGTACTACACGGGCATAAACAGGATTGTCAACTTTGCCAAAGAGGAAATCCAGTGGAAATACATCATCAACCCTTACCAGTACAAAAGCAAGTACACAGATATAACTGCGAACCATCATTTGCCGGTGTACTTTAATGTTTCGTACCTGTATGGATTTCCATGCAAAGAAGGTGGAAATAACAGCAAATAAGGTTAACAGAAAAAGCGAAATACGGCAGGGAATGCAACTGCTGATCAAAGAAAGCCTCCCTGCAGAAATACCAATCAGTAAAATCCCGAACATATATACTTTCCCGGTTACTTTGTGAAACCTGGTAAAACGTTTTCGTATATACGACCAGAACTGAAAAGGTCCTGTAAAAAGAGTAAGTGTTCCGCCGATCATATGCGTTACTACCCAAACCTGATTTTGAAAAAAGCTGTTGCCAAACATTGAGCTTCGATAACCATAGAAATAGGCAATTACATTATCGAGGAAAAAATAAACAGAAAGAAAAATAATAGTAGACCATATGACTATGAAAACAACATATTTTACTGAGAACATAAGCAGGAGGTTGGTCTTTTGAAAATACAGCAGTTTTTCTGTAAGTACAAACCTCCGTTATTTATGTTGATTTCAAAATCACCAATTTGGGCTAGAACAATGCTTGAGAATAGAAAAGGCGGGAGTTATGGGAAACAAAAAAGCCCTTCAGTAAACTGAAGGGCTTAGAATAAATATGGCAGCTACCTACTCTCCCGCATTGTGGTGCAGTACCATCGGCCATGAGGGGCTTAACTTC
>CAYMSG010000540.1:0-2420 GCA_964392955.1 uncultured Chitinophagaceae bacterium
TGGACGAATGAAAAAGAAGGCATTTTACAAAATACCGATGTATTGATCAAGAATGGGAAGATCGCTGCTGTTGGTAAAAATCTCAGCGATGCAGGAGCAAAAGTAATTGATGGTACAGGCAAACATGTTACTGCCGGTATTATTGATGAGCACTCACATATTGCTGCCGCTTCCATTAACGAAGGTGCACAAAGCGTTACGTCTGAAGTACGCATTACCGACAACCTGAATCCGGAAGATATCAATATCTATCGCCAGTTAAGTGGAGGTGTAACATCCTCCCATATTCTGCATGGATCAGCCAATACCATTGGCGGACAAACACAGCTCATCAAACTCCGTTGGGGTGCCAATGACGAAGGTTTGAAATTCCAGAACTGGCCCGGCTTTATCAAGTTTGCATTGGGTGAGAATGTGAAACGTTCTTCCTCTCAACAAAACAATCGCTTCCCCGATTCACGTATGGGTGTAAGCCAGGTATTGACAGATGCGTTTACCCGTGCAAAAGATTACGAAGCCGCCTGGAAAAAATATGAGGATGAAAAGAAAAAGAATACAAAGGCAGTTGCACCACGTCGTGATTTAGAACTGGATGCATTGGTAGAGATCATGAACAAGAAGCGTTTCATCACCTGTCACTCATACGTACAGAGTGAGATCACCGATATGATCCGGGTAGCTGATCGCTTTGGATTTACATTAAATACATTCACGCATATTCTTGAAGGTTATAAGGTGGCCGATAAAATGAAAGCACATGGCGCTGCTGCTTCTACCTTCAGCGATTGGTGGAATTACAAAATGGAAGTGGTAGATGCTATTCCGCAGAACGCAACCATTATGCAAAAAGTGGGCGTAAACGTTGCTATCAACTCCGATGATGCTGAAATGGCCCGTCACCTGAATCATGAGGCGGCCAAGAGTGTGAAGTACGGAGGTATGAGTGAAGAAGATGCATTGAAAATGGTTACGCTCAACCCGGCAAAAATGCTGCATGTAGACGATAGAGTGGGGAGTGTCAAGGTGGGCAAAGATGCGGATGTGGTGTTGTGGAGCGATCATCCGCTGAGCATTTATGCGAAAGCTGAAAAAACAATTGTAGATGGCATTGTTTACTACGATCGTGAAAAAGACAAACAACTGCGTTTGGATATTGCCAAAGAGCGGGCCCGGTTAATGACTAAAATGGTTGGTGAAAAACGTTCGGGTGCACCAACCGTTCCATTTGCCCCAAGTATGGAAATCATGCACACCTGTACCGATCATTATCATAATCATGGTTTGTTAGTGATAGATGCAGATGAAGTTGATCAAACTGGTAACCAATAAAATTATTACAATGAAGAAATTGATATTCAGCATACAACTCTTGCTCGTAAGCATTCTTGCCGTTTCGCAGGAAACTGTTTACCCGGCAAAAGCTCAAACAGAAACAATTACCATTACAAATGCCACGATCCATGTGGGCAATGGTACTGTTATCAACAACGGATCCATAACATTTGAAAATGGAAAAATCAAAGCAGTAGGTCAGTCTCTTCCTGCTGCAGGGAAAGTGATCGATGCAAAAGGGAAACATGTATATCCCGGACTTATTTTATCTGCTTCGCAGTTGGGTCTGGTGGAAGTCAGCAGCGTACGTGCAACCATTGATCAGTCAGAAATTGGGTTATACAATACCAATATCCGTTCAATTGTAGCGTACAACACCGATTCAAAAGTAATTGCCACATTGCGCAGCAACGGAATATTGCTGGCGAATGTAGTACCGCAGGGCGGCACCATCAGCGGATCTTCATCGGTTGTACAATTAGATGCCTGGAACTGGGAAGATGCTACTTATAAAGCCGACGGGCAAATCCACATGAACATACCCAGCCTGCTTGCACGTGGTGGTGGCCGCAGATTTGGAGCAGCAGAAACAAGAAGCGCTGCCGATGTGGTGAAAGAAGCACTGGGGCGAATTGAAGAGATCAAACAGTTTTTCCGTGAAGCAAACGCCTATCACAAAGAAGCAACACATGCGAAAACCAATCTGAAATTTGAAGCAACCAAAGGTTTGTTTGAGAAGAAACAGAAATTGTTTGTGCATTGTGATATTGTAAAAGAAATGCTGGTGGCCATCGATTTTGCAAAAGAGTTTGGGTTTGAAATTGTAATTGTTGGCGGCAGCGAAAGCTGGCAAATTGCAGATTTGCTGAAGCAGAACAATATTGCAGTCATTCTTGCTGAGCGTCATGCATTACCAACATCGCCCGACGATGATGTTGATCTTCCTTATAAATCAGCAACCTATTTACAGGATGCCGGTGTACTGTTTGCGATCAACGATACCGATGGTTCAACACGTGGACGCAACCTGCCGTTCAATGCAGGCACAGCAGCTGCGTATGGCATTACAAAAGAGCAGGCCCTGACTT
>CAYMSG010000541.1:0-2386 GCA_964392955.1 uncultured Chitinophagaceae bacterium
CGATAACTGAACCTTTTCTTCAAAACAGAAGTGGAGGCACACATTTCAACTCATGCCTGTTAGCTAAAACTGCTGAAATTTTACCTGAAAAAATCTGCCAAAATTTTTCCTGCACCCCTACCTTTGCACCGCAATGGCAAATACGATCCTCCACAACGAATCCATTCCTTCTCAGCGTAAAAAAATTATTGTTCTCGGTAGTGGCCCCAACCGGATTGGTCAGGGTATTGAATTCGACTACTGCTGTGTTCATGGCCTGCTCGCCATCAAAGAATGTGGCTTTGAAGCCATTATGGTGAACTGTAACCCCGAAACAGTGAGTACCGATTTCGACATGGCCGACAAACTGTATTTCGAACCCGTGAACTGGGAGCATCTCTGGGAAATTATTGAACTGGAACAGCCATACGGTGTCATCGTTCAATTGGGTGGCCAAACTGCGCTCAAACTCGCAAAGCGTTTACACGAAAAAGGTATCCGCATCATCGGCTCTTCGTTCGACAGTATGGATATTGCTGAAGACCGTGGCCGTTTCAGCGATCTGTTGAAAGAACTCGAAATTCCATATCCAAAATATGGCACTGCTTATACTACCGATGATGCGATTGAAGTAGCAAAAGAAGTAGGTTATCCCGTGCTGGTTCGTCCAAGCTATGTATTAGGTGGCCAGCGTATGCGGATCGTGATCAATGAAGAAGAATTGGAAAAAGCAGTGTTGAGCCTCATCAAACACCTGCCCGGCAATAAAATTCTCATTGATCATTTCCTTGACCGCTGCCAGGAAGCAGAAATCGATGCGATATACGATGGCGAAAACTTCCACGTAATGGGCGTAATGGAACATATTGAACCAGCCGGTATCCACAGTGGCGACAGTCATGCGGTGTTGCCTGAGTTCAACCTTTCGCCGCTTATTGTTGCTACCATGGAAGAATATGCAAAGCGAATTGCCAAAGCACTCGACATCCGCGGCCTCATCAATATTCAGTTTGCGATCAAAGGCGGCAAAGTGTATGTGATCGAAGCCAACCCACGTGCTTCACGCACCACACCTTTTATTGCCAAAGCCTACCAGATACCTTACCTCAACATTGCTACCAAAGTAATGTTGGGCGAAAAGAAACTCACTGATTTTACATACGAGAAAAAACTCACAGGATATGCCATTAAGGAACCGGTGTTCAGTTTTCATAAATTCCCGAACGTAAACAAAGAGCTGGGACCTGAAATGAAAAGTACCGGCGAAGCCATCCGTTTTATAAAAGATCTGCGTGATCCTTATTTCCGTCAGTTGTATAAAGACAGAAGTATGTATCTCAGTAAATAAATTTCAAACTCCGCAAGTGCGGAGTTTTTTTTGGTATCAGCTTCACCATTTTATGGCATCAACGGTTGCCCCTGCCCCGACGAGCGGTATACGGAACTCGGGGACACAATCCCTGCCCGTCCGGTCAGGCGGGCTTTCATCGTTCCCTTTTCAATTGTGCTTTCTTTTTAACAGAATCATCGTTGCATGTTCCTGTCGTTCTTGCTAACTTTCATCCATGAACAACAAAGAAGTACAATCCATCATCACAAACCTTGAACGGGTGCTGAACGGTCAGCCCTGGTATGGCGAAGCGGTGATGCCCATGCTGCGGAAAATTCATCCGGCTGTTGTGTATATCAATCCAACAAACTCACATGCCGCCATTGAAATTTTATACCACATGATCGGTTGGGCTGATTTTACGTTAAACCGTGTACAAAAGAAACAGGATTATGATCTGCAAACGGCAGAACAAATGGATTGGCGGATCATTGACCCCAAAATACATACCTGGGTAAAAGCGCTGGATGAATTTGAACAGTTACACAAACAATTGATTGCCGAGTTGCAAAGCAAGGACGATTCTTTCTTAGGTGAAATGGTTGACTACCGGGAATACAATTTCCGTTTCCTGCTCAATGGTTTGATTCAGCATAATATCTATCACCTCGGGCAAATCGCTTTTCTCAAAAACTTACTGGGCGAATAAAAACAGTTGTTACACTATTGTATTTCCAGACAGGGGTTTTTATCTTGAGGAACAGATAGCTGACCAGCCATGGTTCCCATTTGGAAAAACATCCCCTTTCTTCGCTTACTGCTGCCATTAGCAGCTGGTATCATATGCGGCTGGTATTTTTCATTACATTGGACATTGGCTTTATACGCCACCGCCGGCACCGTTCCATTCCTGCTCTATTATTTGTTTTCGAAAATACGTAGCCGGTTTTTCAACAATTGGATCACGGGCATGAGCATCAATATCCTCTTCGTAGCTGCCGGTATTGCATTAGCATGGTTCAATCAGTTGCCACATCAACCATACTGGGCTGGTCATCATTATCAAGAAGGAGATAT
>CAYMSG010000542.1:0-2378 GCA_964392955.1 uncultured Chitinophagaceae bacterium
AATCCTGTTTGTGGGCGCGAAGGGAAAAATGGAAATGGAAAAAGTGCCGCAGGCCGGTTACAACATAGAGGGGCTGGATATTGCAGGTTTTAACAGAAGTTCTTTGATAAAAAACATTGGTTTGCCGTTAAAGCTGGTAAAGAGTTTTTTCCAGGTGCGTACGATTATGAACAGCTTTCAACCCGATGCAGTAATAGGTGTAGGTGGTTATTCCAGCTTTCCCGTTTTGCGTTATGCACAAACCAAAGGCATTGCAACATTTATACATGAAAGCAATTCGTTTGCAGGAAAGAGTAATATTCTTTTGGGAAAGAAAGCAACGAAAGTGTTTGTGGCGAGTGATAAAATGGAAAAATTTTTTCCGGCAGAAAAAATAATGATTACCGGTAACCCCGTTCGTGCTGCCATTGCACACGCAAACGTAAGCAGGGAAGATGGGTTGAAGTTCTTTGGATTGAATACGGATAAAAAAACTGTGCTGGTGGTTGGTGGGAGTCTTGGTGCAAAAAGTATAAACGAAGCCATTGATGCCGGTATTGATGCGTTTGAAAAAAACAATCTGCAGCTCATTTGGCAAACCGGCAAACCGTATGCAGCGCAAGGCAAAGCAAGCGCAACCGGAAAAGCAAATGTGTGGGTGAGCGATTTCATAAAAGAAATGGAAAATGCATATGCTGCAGCAGATGTGGTGATTTCAAGAGCAGGTGCTATGGCCATTGCAGAGATCTGTTTGATTGCAAAGCCGGCTGTATTTGTTCCTTATCCACATGCAGCAGAAGATCATCAAACTGTAAACGCACAACATTTGGTTGCGAAACATGCAGCAATGATGGTGAAAGATCATGAAGCGAAAGAGAAATTGATAAACAGCATCATTGTCTTGGCAAAAGATGAAGCAAAGCAAAACGAATTGAAACAACATATTGCAAAGCTGGGTGTGGCAGATGCCGATACAGTAATTGCAACAGAAGTTTTAAAAACGGTCGGGACGCTCTAAGCTGCCTGAACGAATAAAACATCTGGCGAAATAGAAACAGAAATGAAATCGGTCAGATGAGGGTATCAGACCGGAACAAGAAGAAATGATTCAGTTGAACGATATAAAAGCAGTGTACTTCGTAGGAATCGGTGGCATCGGCATGAGTGCAATCGCAAGATTCTTTAACGAAAAAGGAGTGAAGGTGAGTGGTTACGATAAAACGGTTACGCCGCTTACAGCACAACTGGAAGCAGAAGGAATTGAAGTTCATTACAAAGAAGAAGTAGATCGTATTCCCAAGGATGTGCAACTGGTGGTATATACACCTGCTATTCCAAAGGAGCACCAGGAGTATCAGTATTATCTGCAAAATGGGTATAGTGTAGTAAAGCGGAGTGATGTGTTGCAGATCATTACGCAAAGTTCTTTGAATATATGTGTGGCAGGTACACATGGCAAAACAACGATCAGTACAATGACGGGTCATTTGCTGCGTCATAGTGGGTTTGGTTGCAATGCTTTTCTCGGCGGTATTGCGGTGAATTACAATCGTAATTTCTGGTCAAGCGATAACAATGTGTGTGTGGTGGAAGCAGATGAGTATGATCGTTCCTTCCATAAACTGAGTCCGGATATTGCTGTGATTACGGCAATGGATGCCGATCATTTGGATATCTACGGAACAGCCGAAGCAATGGAAGAAGCCTTCATCGAGTTTACAAGAAAAATTAAACCCGGTGGATGGCTCATCAGCAAACATGGATTGGAAAGAGGCAATGATCTCGTTGCAGCAAATCACATCACCTATCATTTGAATGATAAACATGCAACTGTTCATTCAAAAAATCTGCAGGTGCAGAACGGAAGTTATCTGTTTGATGCAGTAATGAATGAGTGGGTATTGAACGATGTACAGTTGAATGTAGGTGGATTGCACAACGTTGAAAATGTTTTAGCAGCGATTGCTGTTGCACATATACTGAAGATCGATGATGATAAGATCAGAGAATCGGTAAAAGCCTTTAAAGGAGTGAAGCGGAGATTTGAATATGTAATAGCACCGGGTGAAGCGGATGTAACATTTGTTGACGATTATGCACATCATCCGGAAGAGTTAAAAGCATTGATCAGCGGGGCACAAAGCATGTTTGCGGATAAAAAACTGGTATTGGTTTTCCAGCCACATCTGTTTACACGCACAAGAGATTTGGCCGATGGATTTGCAGAAAGCCTGGATATGGCTGATGAAGTAATTCTGCTGCCCATTTATCCGGCAAGAGAATTACCGATAGAGGGAGTAACAAGCGAACTTATTTTAAATAAGATGAAGTTGGCAAACAAGCAGATCATGACGAAGGAAGAATTAGGCAACAACGTAAAGCAGTTGGTTAGTGCTGAT
>CAYMSG010000543.1:0-2366 GCA_964392955.1 uncultured Chitinophagaceae bacterium
TTCTTATGCTTATGGATAATATTTCTTCATTACAACCAAAGCATGAATTAAACCCGGCAGCCAGAACAAAAATGTAAGAATTAAATTAATGATCCAGGTGCTTCCGCTCCAGTCGTCCATTACGCCCATTGCGATCCAAGCTAATCCAAAGATGGCTAATACAATGTAGAGGCCTTTGGAAATATCGCCGGCTTTTTTAGCTCTTTTTTGCGCCATTTTTAACGCCAGCTTTTGGGCAATTGTCATTTTCTTTCCCGTTAACTGCTCCAATTTAGCTGGCGTTAACGAAAGAAGTGTTTTGTTGTCGAAATTTTTGAACTGTTCTGTTGCAGTTACTCCCGTTTTTGCGTTATCGGTAGCGTTGGCAGGCACATAAATAATACCAGCCTGTGTTGCAGAAATGCTGAGAACAATTGCAGTCAGCACGATGATTAGTTTACGCATGGTAATTTGTTTTTAATGATGATAAAGATAAATAATTAGTCGGTATAAGAACCGTCAACAGGCTGATAGCTTCCGGTAAGTATTCTAATGAAATCAACAAACGCCCAGATACTCACACCAAGAATAATCAACCAGCCAATAAGGGCAAGCGCCGGCAATGCTGCCAAACCTGTTGTAGTGGTAGTTGTTGCAGCCGCAACAAATCCAATAACCATCAACGCAATACCTAAGATTGAACCGAGCAGTTTAATGATACCATTGCGTTTATTTCCTAAATAAAAGTCATGCACACCAAATCCACCAAGGAAAAAAGCTAACAGCGCTGCTGCAATTTTACTTTTATCTCCGGCTCTTTTTCCAGCTTTCCCGATTTTTTCAAGCTTGCTTTTGAAAACCTTCATGAAAAGCTTTCCTTTTGCAACCTTTTGTTTAGAGGCTACTTTGGTTGTTACAGGCGCAGTCATCATGCCTGCTTTTGCAGCGTCAGATGCATTTTCAGGAACGTAAATAATACCTGCGTTAGAGGTAACGGTTACAACGAGGGTAACGAGGAGAAGAGCGAATTTCCGCATAAATAGATTGTGATTTTGGTTAATAATATTGGCAAAATACTACAAATGTTTTTGCAAAACCAATAGCATAAATATGTGATGTTCAAACAAGTGGATAAACTGTTAGCGGGGTTGGATCAATTGATTCTTTCGCTCACTGTTTTCTTTTCTGTCATCTTCCCTTATCTTCGCCAAAATTTCAACGCATGGAAAAGAAATCTTCTGCATTAAACTGGATCTTGTTTTTTGTTTCGGTCGCTGCGTTTGTGCTGCTGTACATCAGCCCCTATGCAAATTATATTACCGTTACTTTGCCTTTTATTGTGTATTATTTGGCCAAAGCGTTGGATTTGATTTAATAGAAAGAACCTCTTTATAACAGCCCGTTACTGAAAAGTGACGGGCTTTTTATTTTACTGCTGTTCTAAAAATAACTAAGCCCCGACTTCTCAGTCGGGGCTCATCTTTATCATCGCAGCACGATTCTTTTGTGCATTACTTCACTTCTTCAAACTGTGCATCTTCCACATTATCATTCGCAGCACCAGCCGTTGCTCCTGGTCCGGCATCAGCACCAGGCTGAGCACCTTGTGCTTCCTGTGTTGCCTTGTACATTTCTTCACTGGCGGCTGTCCATGCAGTATTGAGTTCAGTCATTGAAGCATCAATCGCTGCTATATCCTGTGCTTTGTGTGCATCTTTCAGTTTAGTAAGAGCAGCTTCGATCGGTGCTTTTTTATCGGTACCAATTTTATCGCCATACTCCTTCAGTTGTTTTTCTGTCTGGAAAATCAAACTGTCGGCCGTATTGATCTTTTCTACTTTTTCTTTTTCGGCTTTGTCGTTTGCTTCATTCGCTTTCGCTTCTGCCTTCATTTTTTCGATCTCATCTTTGGTCAATCCGCTACCTGCTTCAATCCGGATCTTCTGCTCTTTGCCGGTTCCTTTGTCTTTTGCACTCACATGCAACAAACCGTTAGCATCAATATCGAAGGTTACTTCAATTTGCGGAACACCACGTGGGGCCGGGGGAATACCGTCGAGGTTGAAAATACCGAGGCTCTTGTTATCCTTACTCATGGGGCGCTCACCCTGCAGAATATGAATTTGTACCCCAGGTTGATTATCGGAAGCTGTACTGAATGTTTCAGATTTCTTCGAAGGAATGGTTGTATTGCTGGGGATCAATGTTGTCATTACTCCGCCTAAGGTTTCAATACCCAGGCTGAGCGGAGTAACGTCGAGCAACAATACATCTTTTACTTCACCGGTTAATACAGCACCCTGGATCGCAGCACCAATAGCAACTACTTCATCAGGGTTTACGCCACGGTTTGGTTTTTTGCCGAAGAATTTCTCAACGATCTCCTG
>CAYMSG010000544.1:0-2362 GCA_964392955.1 uncultured Chitinophagaceae bacterium
CACTTTGCTGATCTCTTCATCCGTTAAATTCTTGTAAGCTTCCCAGGGCATGGGAGGTAAGATGGGTCTTGTATTATCAAGTCCCTTAAACTTTCCTTCACGCAATACTTTTTTAAACTGCTCTTCGGTCCACATGCCGATGCCGGTAGAATCGCTGCTGATATTGCCTGCATACGATTGCCCCCACGGTCCAATAACAGAAGTGAAGTCGGGAGCAAACAATGCCCAGCCTGCTTTTACAGTGTTCTCATCATACGGTGGAAGTTGAGTACCTGCCTGGTGCCCGCCAAACCGAAGCTCGGGAATTATTTCGGGGCCTTTGGGTCCCATTCGCTTTGGTGAATGACAGATTTCGCAATCAAGTGTTGCCACTAAACGTTGGCCTTCTTTGATCTTGTCTTCAGCACTTGGTGCTGCCGTAGTGGAGGCGGTTGAATCAGTTGCCTGATTGTTGCAAGCATGAACGAGCAGCAGGCACAGAAATGCCAATGCTGCAATTTTGAATTGATGGCGCATGATTGGTTGTTTTGGGTGATGAAATAATCAGAATTCTGAGGCAGGAATAAAGAAGGTGATGATCAATTGAGTACCCCTTAAGTGAGGTTCATGCAGGAAGTACAGAAAAGTAAAAACTTTTCAGCGATAATTATAGTGAATGGTTGTTTTTATTTTATCAGCCTTGCTGTGTAGCGTTGATCAGCACCTGTTCGCCAAACAAATGATCTTTTACAACATCTTTCAGTTGTTGCTGCAGATCTTCTGCACTCCTGTAAATGATGCGATGGTCGCTTAAGCCCGAAAGTGTAGTGGAATGCTCGGCTTCTTTGTGGCGTAAATAAATCACAGGTTTGTTTTTTGCTTTGGCATAACCAGCTTCAATGCCAATGCCAATTCCTTTGTGCGAAGTTTCGGCAATCAGGATATCGCATTTTTCTAATTCAGCAAGTGCCATGCGCATCATTTCTTCTTCCTGCGATTCGTCAAATTTGAAATGGTCAACAAAAACATAAGGCTCGATGTGGTGATCTTCGAGCACACTCATAATGGCAGTGATGGCGGTGTTAAGGCTCCTGCGGCGCTGATAGCTGATGGAGATATAGGCTTTCATACATTGCAAAATACTGATTGCTGTTCATGATTTCGCTTCTGTAGCTGGCCGAGTTGAAAAAAGTTAGTCACAGGCTTGGGGAAAACTATTATAAACGCCCGTTTGCAGGCAAACCAAGCAGAAAGTCAAGGGAAAAACACAAGTTATTGCAAGGAGAAGCAACCTTTTGCCGTCATTGTATCGTCTGCGGGGTTTTAGCCGGGCTTCTACAGGTAGCCGAACATTCAGCCCGGTATTTTTGTTACGATGCTTTGGTTGGAGTTACGTACAATGTGAGCCCCTTTTTTTGTTTCATTCATAAATGCCATCCGGTGTTTTTTTATTATGAAAATTGTATCACTGATCATCTGTCTTCTTTTTATCCAAAATTTGATTCATGCACAATCAACATCAGCGGTGAATGGAATTGTAAAAGATGAGAAAGGAAAACCCGTTGCACTGGCTACTGTGAGTATGTACAAAACATCCGACTCTTCGTTTGTAACAGCAACCGCAACAGATGAAAAAGGAAAGTTTACACTTCAATTGTCAAACGGCGCATATTATCTTCTCGTAACATACCTGTCGTACCAGGAAAAAAGAATTGATAATATTACAGTGGCCGGAAAAAATATTAATCTCGGTACACTTGAATTGGAAGAAGCAGCGAAACAAATGTCGGAGATTGTAATTACTTCCGAAAAGAAGATGATGGAGTTGAAGCTTGATAAACGGGTGTACAATGTAAACCAGGATGTAGCTAATGTCGGTGCCAATGCATCCGAGATATTAGCCAACATTCCTTCTGTTACTGTGGATGTGGATGGGAACGTTGCCTTACGTGGCAGCCAGGGTGTACGTATCTTAATTGATGGGAAGCCATCTGCTTTAACCGGTTTACGAAGTACAGATGCACTCCGCAATTTACAAGGCGCCATGATCGAACGCATTGAAGTGATCACTAACCCATCATCCCGTTACGACGCTGCAGGTGAAACAGGTATCATCAATATCATTCTCAAGAAAAATAAAACACGAGGGTTTAATGGCAACTTCACCGGTACGGCAGGATTTCCTTCGAATTTCAGCGGTGCATACAGCATTAATTATCGCACACAAAAAATGAATCTGTTTTCCAGCTTTGGCAGCAACTTCCGGCAAAACCCCGGCAACGGTTCTTCCACACAACGTTTCAACAGTACTGATACCAGTTTTATTTACAACCAAGCCAACAATCGCACACGAAAAGATTTTTCTGTAAACTTCATGGCTGGT
>CAYMSG010000545.1:0-2356 GCA_964392955.1 uncultured Chitinophagaceae bacterium
ACATGGAGCGCTAACCGAAGTTCAAATCTTTCTGCCAACAGAATAAGACCATTAAATGAGGGTGGAGGAAGTTCTCAATCAAGGATAGAATTACAGGGCGGATACAATATGCTGCTGGCTGTACATCCAACCAATTCAAATTTAGTGATAGCAGGTGGCGTAAATCTTTATAAATCAAACGATGGGTTTGCTACACCAGGAACTTTTATCGGAGGCTTGACTTCTACCACGTACGATGATCCGGATTTAACAAGCCATGTGGATTTTCATTCCTTTGCATTTCAACCAGGTTCACCAAACCGATTGGTTACAGGGCATGATGGCGGCTTAAATGTTACAAACGACATTACTGCAACCACAGTAAGCTGGAGTAATCTGAATAATCAATACCAAACACTGCAATATTATCATGTTGCCATTGATCCCACGCCTGGTTCTTTCACATTTGCCGGCGGGGCACAGGATAATTCAACTACCTATCGTGACTCGAAAAATTTATTAAATGGTTCCGGTTTACCGCCAAGAGCAGAAGGGAATGATCATTACGTGTTAATTGGTGGGGATGGAGGTAAAGCTGGGCTTACACCAAGTTCATCAACATCGCAGATTCTATTTGGAAGTGTACAAGAAGGCGATGTGTACAGGCTACTCGTAAACGGAGCAACATCTAGGTTTGATCCTTTGCCTAACCCCAGCCCGATACCCATTTCTCCGGCAGGCTCGCCCGGCAGCGAATTTGTAACCTATTTTCATCTTGACCCGGATAATACAAATACCATTTACTATGCCGGACAGAATACATTGTGGAGAACAACAACAGCTACAACTGTGACTGCTAATTCGGGCTGGACTCAAATGACCGGGGTAAGTAATGCTCTTACCGGAAGTATTTTTTCGTTAGCCACATCAAGAGGTGCATATGCAACAAACAACAGCTATTTATTCATAGGAACTGAGAATGGAAAAATTTATCGGTTGCAGAATCCAAGAGATGGTGCTGCTTCAACAGCACCTGTTGATATCAGTCCTTCAACTGGCATGACAAATGAATCACTTGTTCGTGATATTGCTGTGAATCCCCGCAACCCTGATACCGTATTAGCAGTGGTTTCCAACTATGGAGTTGCCAGCGCATTCTGGACAGGGAATGCACGTTCGGCATCTCCAACATGGCAACTGGTAGAAGGAAATATCAGTCTTACCTCTTTTAGATCCGCTGCTATTGTTGTTACTGCAACCGGTGTTGAATATTATGTAGGCACTTCTATTGGCTTGTTCAGTACCACTACAATCAACGGTGCATCTACCAATTGGTCACTCGAAGGTCCACCTGTGTTGCAGGGAGCTATTATCAATGACATGGATCTGCGTACCGCCGATAATACCTTGCTTATTGGCACACATGGTAACGGTATGTTTTATGCCAACATCGGCAATGTGGCTACTTCTGTTCCGGATGTAATCACCAACGACAAGCGTTTTATTACTTCTGTATTTCCAACAATTGCCAACGATGATATTTATTTCCGCAAGGGTGATTTAACCGGCATTCAAACCATCAACATCCGTATTACCAGCACTAACGGACAGGTGGTAGCGCAGCAACGGCAAAGCTACCAGAACGGATCGGTTTCAACCCGGAAGCTGGCAAGTGGTAATTATGTGCTGGAAATCTGGAGCGACGACAGGAAGTACAAACATGTACAACAATTTGTGAAATCGAAATAAGCAACTATGTAAACCGACAATCGGAGGCATCCATTGTGCAAAGCTGAAGAAATGATAAAATACATTCCGTTAGTTGTGCTCTTTGTTGTTTGCAGTTCGTTTCTGCAAACGGGAAAATATCCTGTAGTAAAACTGTATGCGTATCAACAAAAAGTAAGTGGAGGCGCCAACTTTTCGTCCGACACAAAGGGCCGGGCTGTTATGAAACAGTATGTGTACCTGTTGTTACGAAACGAACGAACAATTGAAATTGAAAACGTGTGGATCAATGGCAGCGAAATGGCTGTTACAACGGAAATTGTTCAAGCACCCGTTACCATAGAAAAGTCAATCAAATTTGGTAGCGAGGCTGCTTTTGAAACATTGGTTCCGGCTACCAGCCATCGTGTAATGCAACTGCTTTTTACAGCAGAACCAGGTTCTGAAAAAACAATCCCATCACGCTACCGGCAGTATCCCTTGCTGATCGCTTACAAAGAAGCCGGAAAACGATTTTATCTGGGAGCAAAGAATTGGCAGCAGCTAAGTCCACAGGTAAACCAGTAAGAGTTAGTACTAAAACCATACAAAAAGCTGTTACGTATTTATGCAGGTAACAGCTTTTTTTTATTTTTACGGTACAAATCTT
>CAYMSG010000546.1:0-2312 GCA_964392955.1 uncultured Chitinophagaceae bacterium
CAATCGAAGCATTGATCACTAATTTGTTAAAGGAGTCGACGTTTACTTTTGTAACTGCTGATTTCTTTTTTTCTGTTGTTTGAGCGGATACTGCAGCCGTAACCAGCAAAAGAACTGCAGTGAGCAGATGCTTCATGTTCATAATGAAAAGGTTTAATAATGATAAGGTTTAAAATTTATACTTCAAAGTTGAAGCCGTTCAACGGGAAAGGCAAGCCGGATTTGAATGAGTTGCAGTAAGAATGGGATGAAATGTAAAACGACAAGATACCCGGTGCTTATGCAACCGGCACCTGCAGTATAAATACAGAATTGCTCTTGTGCACCTGCACATCCAGTTTTGCTTTAATGGCAGCCAGTCGTGTTTCCATATCCTGCCGTTGCAGCAGGTTGTTGAGTTGTTGCATATCACAACATTCGTTTTCGATTTGCATGGTAAACTGCAGCTTTGATTTTTCAATACCTAAGTGGATCTGGCATTTTTTAGCACCGGCCTGTACCAAACTGCTGATCGCTTCTTTAAACAGCAGAAATGCTTCGTGCCGGAGTTTCATATTCAACTCAAGCAGCTCTACATTTTTTTCAAACACCATATCAATCTCCACCTGTTGCCGGTTACGCAATGCATCCAGGTATTCTTTCATCCGTTCAATTGTCTTTTGCATGTTGTCATTGTGCGGATCGATACTCCACAACATATCATCCGTGGCGATCATCATCTTATGGCTCTTGGTATGAATCTGTTCAATATACTCTTTCGATTTCTGCGGATCTTTATCGGCTTTGATCTTCGCCATTTCACTCAGGATGTTGATATTATTCAAGGCCGTATTTACTTCATTGTGCAGGTTGTTAGCAATAGAAGTGCGCATTTGCTGTATTGCTTCTTTCCGTTTCATACGTTCACGGTCGAGCCAGTAAACAAATGCTGCCCCTGCTAAAATGAGGATGCTGTAAAACCACCATGTTTTCCAGAACGGGGCATTCATTTTTATTTTCAGTTGTGTGATGCTGTTCCCCATACGGCCTTCTTCATCAACCGAACGCAGTTCAAATAAATATGTTCCATTGGGCAAATACGAATAGATGGCTTGCTGACTGGCATCGGCAATTACCCAGTCTTTATTGATCCGGCTCATGCGGTACGCAACTTTATAAGCAGACGAATATTCAAGACAGGAAAATTCAATACTGATCGAATTATTACCAGGCCGCAGGTTCACTATTTTCAGTTGCTGTAATGAATCAACCGGTACTGATTTGTTCCTGATTTTAAAGTCGGTAATCGTAACAACCGGTGCCGATCGTTTTACAATAATTGAAAGCGGGTCAAACACAATGAACTGATTCGAACTGCCCAGCAACATTCTTCCATCGCTTAATACAGCAGAGGATGCCACCACAAAATTTTCATTATCGATCCCGTCTTCTTTTGTAAAGCGTACGAATACATTTTTCTCAATATTGATCCGGTACAGACCGCTTGTACTGGTGAGCCACACATAACCGTTTTTATCTTTTCGTAAGTCGGTAATATAGCCCGATATGGTTTCGGCCGTGCCAACAAGTGATGACTTATTACTTCGCTTGTTGAATAACAGAATTTGTGTTGATGTGGTAATCACCATCATGCTATCGTTGTACTCCAGTATTGATGAAACACCTTCTTCCGGTAATTTGAATGGTTGTGCCAGTTGATCGTTGAATCGATAAATCACTTTTTCTGTTACAGGATCGATGGCATAACAGCCTTCCAATCCAAAGGCAACCCATACCAGCCCCTTCGAATCAATGAGAATCTTATTTACTTGCTGTTGTGGTACATTTATTAAAATCAACAGCACCTTTTGCCGCATCCCATTTGAATAAACCAACACTTTGTGCACCGATCCATAAATTCCCCAGCTTATCTTCCACAATTTGCCGCATGGTTCTGTTTTCTAATGCCGGCGGGTTGTAATAGGTTGCAGTTCGTTGATCCTGGTTGATTTTCATGATGCCCGGTTGGGCTGCAAACCAGAGAGTGTTACTGTCTTTCGATGCATACATATTCCAAAACGAATGACTCCCATTTTCTTTGATTCCTTTCAGGTTGATTGGAAGTAAATTGAAATCTTTGTCATAATGATAAAGTCCATCGCCCCAGGTACCAACGAAAACAGTTCCCCATTTGGTTTCAATAAATGATAAAGCGCTTCCTGTTCCTTGTTTGTGAACCATTCGGTTCATGTGCGGAATGTTTTGAAACGCATGTTGTGCAGGATTAAATCGGTACACTCCATTGTTACTGGTGGCAATCCAGATATTTTTTT
>CAYMSG010000547.1:0-2309 GCA_964392955.1 uncultured Chitinophagaceae bacterium
GTGCCCGCTGGTAAAACAGTTGCGTATAAACAATTGCAGTTAAGTTTCGATAAGGCCGCTGTTGCTGCCATCGGTAAACTGGAATTGTACAATGCAAATACTGAAACTGTATTAAACAAATCGGCAGTATTGCTTGCATCAACTGAAAAAATTACAGCAACAACAGTATTGCCGATCGATCTTGCGGTAAAGTCCGGCATCATCAATCTGCTTGTTTCAGTAACTATTAAAGACAATGCAAAAGTCGGCAGTAAGTTTTTTGCAAAAGCAATACAGCTTGTTAGTGTAAAAAATGAAACGCATTTTGTTGTAGAAAAAGCAAGCACAGCAACAGTTAAAACTTCCAATATACATCGTATTGCAGATGCGGTGCGTTTGGCAGGCGAAGATAAAGTGCATTCGTATCGTATACCTGGTATGATCACAACCAATAAAGGAACATTGATTACAGTGTACGATGTGCGTTATAAAAACAGCGTTGATCTTCCCGGAAATATTGATGTAGGTATGAGCCGCAGTACGGATGGTGGACAAACATGGGAGCCAATGAAAATTATTATGGATATGGGCGAACCACATGATAACAATGGTGTAGGCGATCCCAGTATTCTCTTCGATCCTGTTACAAAAAGATTGTGGGTGGCTGCATTGTGGAGCAAAGGCAATCGTTCTATTGCAGGTTCAAAGCCTGGACTTTCACCTGATACAACAGGGCAATTCGTTATAGTTAGCAGCGATGATGATGGTGTTACCTGGAGCAAGCCGTACAGTATTACAGAGCAGGTAAAAAATCCTGCGTGGCATTTGTATTTCAATGGTCCGGGCAATGGTATTGCCATGCAGAACGGCACGTTGGTTTTTCCTTCGCAGTATTGGGATGAAACAACAAAACCATCTTCGGTTGGTATTCCGCATTCATCCATCATCTACAGCAACGATCATGGAAAAACATGGAAGAGTGGTACAGGTGCTAAAAGTAATACAACTGAAGCGCAGGTAGTTGAAACAACCCCCGGCACGTTAATGCTGAACATGCGTGATAACAGGGGCCGTTACAGAAGTATTGCTACAACAACAGATATGGGGCAAACATGGACGGAACACGCAACTTCTTACGAGGAATTGATCGATCCGGTTTGTCAGGCCAGTATTATTAAAGCAAGAGTGAACGTGAAAGGGCAAATGCGGGATGTACTATTCTTCAGCAATGTAAATTCCGATCGTGCAAGAATTAATACAACAGTAAAGGCAAGTCTTGATATGGGTGAAACATGGTTGCCTGCCAATGAACTGTTGATCGATGCAAGAGGAAGCTGGGGCTATTCTGTTTTATCGAAGATCGATGATCATAATCTCGGTTTGTTTTACGAAGGCACCGGCGCAATGTATTTTATCCGTATTCCTGTAAATGATATTATTAAATAAATCAAGTGATGGCTTATACAAGAGAAGACCTGGTTGCGTTACAACAATTTTACAGCAACCAGTTATTGAATGATACTGTTCCGTTCTGGTTTCCCCGTTCCTTTGATAAAGAATACGGTGGTTTTTTATTGATGCGTGATGCCGATGGTTCACTCATTGATGATGATAAAGCCGTATGGATACAGGGCAGGGCAACATGGCTTTTATCAACTTTGTATAACACAGTTGAAAAAAAACAGGAGTGGCTCGATGGTGCAAAGCTCGGCTACGAATTTCTCAACAAACATTGTTTTGATACTGATGGACAAATGTTCTTTCATGTAACCCGTGAAGGGCAACCGATTCGTAAGCGCAGGTATTATTTCTCCGAAACATTTTATGTGATTGCCGCCGCAGCATATGCAAAGGCAAGTGGCGATGAAGCAGCAGCAGCCAATGCAAGAAGAGTATTTGGCGAATGTATTGCTTATGCAAGTGGTGAAAAGAAACTGCAGCCAAAATTTACCGGTACAAGACCTACACGTGGTATTGGTGTGCCCATGATCATGACCAATACGGCGCAGCAGTTACGGGAATTGATTGGTGATGAGCGTTGCGATGAATGGATCAGCCAATGGATCAATGAGATTGAAACCTACTTTGTAAAAGATGATATTCAATGTGTGATGGAACAGGTGGCGCCCGATGGCAGCATCATCGATCATATTGATGGACGCACACTTAATCCGGGACATGCGATTGAAGGCGCCTGGTTTGTTTTACACGAGGCGAAATATCGAAACAACGATCCGCATTTGATTGAACTTGGTTGCAAAATGCTTGACTATATGTGGGAGCGTGGATGGGATAAAGAACAGGGCGGCATTTTGTATTTCCGTGATGTG
>CAYMSG010000548.1:0-2302 GCA_964392955.1 uncultured Chitinophagaceae bacterium
ACCAGGTAATACAACCCGATCATAAGCAACTGAAGCAAATTGGTGCAACGTTGTTATGTATTGAAAAAGAACGACCACATGTTCCGTTTGAACGGGCGATTATGGGCGTACGTTTCAATCAATACATGATCGGTACACAGTTTCATCCAGAGGCAGATGCTGTAGGTATGAGCATGTATCTGCAAACCGAAGAAAAACGCAAAACAGTGATCGATAACTATGGGTTTGAGAAATGGAAAAGTATGATCGAACACCTGGAAGATCCTGATAAAATTCTTTTTACATACTCGCATATACTCCCCAACTTTTTACACCAGGCCGTACTTTCTGAAGATTCAGTTACTGCATGACTACTGTTTACAGAAACAGAGGCAGGATTGGTGCCTGCTGAATTGCAAGCAACTTGCAGCAAGGTTGGCAACCCTGAAAAAATCAGCTACATTTAGCATACAAATTTTCCGTTATGGTTTCTTCACTCCGCAAAGCGTTTAATTCAGGTTTTACAGAAGAAAAATATCAGGCATTCCTGCAGGATCTGCACAGCAAACATCCCGGCGATATTGAGTTTCGGGTAAGTGAAACACCGGTGTTTGTTGATAAAGCGTTCAAACAAAAAATGATTGATGCATGCGAGCGTATTGTAGATGTGATTTGCGATGAAAAATTCCTTGCACTAACGGAGCGGTCTATTCCCGCAGGTGAAAAAGTGCCGAAGGAAAACAAGCAATCGCATATGATCGCTTTTGATTTCGGTGTTTGTATCAATGATCAAGGCGAATTGGAACCGCAACTGATCGAGATGCAGGGCTTTCCCACTTTGTTTGGATTCCAGGTGTACTATCCCGAAGTAGTGGAACGCCACTTTTCAATTCCATCGAACTACAGCCAGTATCTCAGCGGTTATACGAAAGAAACCTATATCGAATTGTTACGAAAACTGATCGTTGGCAATCTGCCTGCAGAAAATGTTGTGTTGCTGGAAATAAAACCGGAAGAACAAAAAACACGGATCGATTTTTCCTGCACCAAAGATTATATCGGTATTGAAGTGGTTTGCTTAACAAAACTTATACAGGAGGGAAAGAAGCTTTTTTACCTCAGAGATGGAGTGAAGACGGAGATCAAACGAATTTATAACCGCATCATCTTTGATGATCTCAAAGCCAATAAAGAAAAGCTGGGCGATGTGGTTGATATTACGCAAGATCTTGATGTTGAGTGGGTGCCACATCCCAACTGGTTTTACAGGATTAGCAAATTCACCCTTCCGTTTATCGATCATCCGTATGTACCGCAAACATTTTTTTTGAACGAGATCAAACAACTGCCGGCAGACTTGTCGAACTATGTGCTGAAGCCCCTGTTTTCATTTGCAGGGCAAGGTGTGATCATTGATGTAACGCAGGATGATATTGATGCTATTCAAGACCCGGAGAATTTTATTCTGCAACGAAAAGTAAACTATGCCGATGTAGTGGAAACACCGGATGAACCAGCCAAAGTTGAAATCCGTATGATGTATGTATGGCCCGATGGCGATGCAAGGCCGCATGCAGCCATTAATCTTGCACGTATGAGTAAGGGAAAGATGATTGGTGTACGGTACAATAAAGATAAAACCTGGGTAGGAGGTAGTGTGGCGTATATGGAAAAATAAAATCCGTCTGCCAATGCAGACGGATGAAATATATCTGAATGTTATTTTCTACTATTGAATAAGAATCAAATGCCATTCAAAAACTGACCACCGATATAATCCACAACAGAAGTAAAGTTTTTGGTTTCTTCATATACTTTCAATTGCCGGTCGGCACCGGTTCCGTTCTCCATCATTACCGGAATATAGTTGATGGCTGCACGGCATCCTAATTCATCAACCACATCATCTACAAAGTCGAGCAATTCATAGATCAATGCACGTGTGTTGGTTTCTTCTTCTTTCCCAAAATCAATTAAGTAGCCATCAATTCCATAACGGCTGGCACGCCATTTATTTTCATTGATGAGTGCCCGTTGGTATTGGATAAAGTTCATGTTCTGGTTGCGTAGCTTATACAGTTTTGCTGTAATAGCCTGGAACAAACCTGTAATGGCAATGGTTTCCATTACAGTCATCGGCACATCGCAAATACGAAACTCAATAGTGTTGAAGAAGGGATGCACACGCAGGTCCCACCAAATCTTCTTTGCGTTATCAATACAGTTTGTTTTAATGAGTAGTGCAACATAGTTTTCGTATGCTTCAATGCTATCGAACGATTCGGGGATACCGGTGCGGGGAAATTTGTCAAACACTTTTGTA
>CAYMSG010000549.1:0-2288 GCA_964392955.1 uncultured Chitinophagaceae bacterium
TAAATGCAAGTAATTCATAAAGACATTTCTGTGTATTCCGTGCCTCCGTGGCAATCTATTCCTTTTCTTTGCATTGCATGAAAGCCATCATTTATAAATCGACCGGTAGTTGGTATGTTGCCAAAACAGAAGAAGGTAAAACTGTACAGGCACGTATCAAAGGCAAATTTAAAATCGATGGGTTTACTTCTACCAATCCTATTGCGGTTGGAGATGAGGTGGAAATTGAAATGGAAAACGACCTTGAACAGACGGTTATCATCACTGCTATTGCTGACCGCAGGAACTATATCAATCGCCAAAGCCCGCATAACAAACACCAGCATCACATCATTGCATCCAACCTCGATCAGAGTCTGTTATTTGCAACGTTAAAAGAGCCACGTACTTCACAAGGCTTTATTGATCGTTTTCTGATTGCATCTGAAGCGTATCATATCCCCAGCGTAATTGTATTCAACAAAGCAGACGTCTATAAAAAGAAAGAAGAAGCCCAGTTTCAAGATTGGAAAGAAATGTATGAGGCTGTTGGCTATAAAGTGATCCTTGCATCGATGGAAACCGGTCTTGGTATTGAGGAGATCAAATCAACACTAAAAGATAAAGTAACACTCCTGAGCGGACATTCCGGCGTTGGGAAATCAACTTTTATTAATGCACTGATGCCTGATCTGTTGTTACGAACCGAAGAGGTGAGTGGCTGGAGTGGTAAAGGCATGCACACCACTACGTTTGCTGAAATGTTCGATCTGCCCTTCGCCGGAAAGATAATTGATACGCCCGGTGTAAAAGAATTTGGGCTGGTGGATATCAGCCGGCAGGAGCTTTCGCATTATTTCCCCGAAATGCGGGTACTCATCAACGATTGTCAATTCAACAACTGTCTGCACCTGGAAGAGCCGGGCTGCGCAATAAAAGCAGCGGTGGCCAACGAAGAAATTCATCCGCTACGGTACATCAGCTATTGTGGTATTCTGGCTACTATCGAGACAAAAAAAAACTACTAAGCTGCAATGCAGCCTGGTAGTTTATATGAGTTGATTGAAGTAAAGTTTATGCTTCGCCCGGGTCTGCATCTTTCAATGCATCCACCAGTTCAGCAATCGCCGCATTTTCAAAATGCTCACTCTTTTCTTCCAATGATGGAAAAACAGAAATGCCGTTGAAAATGTTAAAGCTGAGGGTGAGGGCGGTGCCTTTGTAAATGAAATCCCAATACAAAGCTTCAAAATCGTCCAATTTCTTCGTAAAGGAGATTTTTAATTTGTCTGAAATAACATCTGCCCAGCGATGAAATTTTTCAAAACTGGCATCATCATCGAGGATGGCCTCGTTATATCCTACATGGTTGCGTAATGTTGGATTCATAGCGGTAATTTTTAGGGTGTTATAAATGGGGTTAGTTCTCTGTTAATATTTAACTGTTAAATCGTTTCGCTTTTTTCACCTTTTCACCGCTCAGTAACTTCTCGGCTCCAACGTTCTTGCCATTGGTTGGACATCCTTCCTTGGGTGTTCGTTTAAACACATTGCAACTTACCATGAAAGACAGTAATAATACGACAAGCGCTGCTTTGGTGATCTGTTTCATACTAATTATTTATGTTTAACATGTGGATATTGACAATGTTCGTACCGTTATTAGTTATTTTCTGTTAATACATCTTTAAACCAACCTGAATACTTGATGTAATTATTGGCGATGCGGTTAATTTCACCATGAATCAGCTCCTGGCTGATGTCTTTTACCTTTTTTGCAGGTACGCCGGCATAAATACTACCTGCTTCTACCACCGTTCCTTCCAATACCACTGCACCTGCTGCAATAATGGAGTTGCTGTTAATGATGGCATTGTCCATTACAATGGCACCCATCCCAATCAACACATTATCATGTACTGTGCAACCATGAACAATGGCATTGTGCCCGATGCTCACATTATTACCAACAATGGTTTTCGTTTTTTGGTAGGTTGCATGCAGCACGGCACCATCCTGCACATTCACTTTATTGCCCAAACGTATGCTGTTTACGTCGCCCCTTACCACAGCATTGAACCAAACGCTGCACTCATCGCCCATTACCACATCGCCCACAATGGTAGCATTGGGAGCAATAAAGCAATCATCACCAAATTTTGGAAAAACACCTTCTACGGGGAGAATTACGGGCATACGGAATGTGGTTTTGTTCTGTGGTAAATTTCGCAATGTTTTCTGAGGGTACATAATGTTTCTCCTGTTTTTTGTTTTCCTGCCCGATTTTTTAACGGTATACTGCCCGCAAA
>CAYMSG010000550.1:0-2287 GCA_964392955.1 uncultured Chitinophagaceae bacterium
TACCTGTTGTAAAAGGTCATACCTACGATATCAGTTCCATGCACAACGCACCGCTTCCAACAACTCCGGCAGCTGCTTCCGGTTCATTTGGCGGAGCAGGCCGTGGTCGTCGTTACGGGAAAGCATTTTCACAACGTTGATCCATTAAAAAATCAGTAGCGGTAACAAACAGCATTGATGTTCATACCGGCTCCTACTGATGCAAATAAAATCACATCACCGGCTTCCAGCCGGTGATTTTTTATTTCACCTCTTCGTACAAGATCAAGCAGCGTAGGAACAGTGGCCACAGAACTGTTTCCCAACCAATGAATACTCATCGGCATTATGTGTTCGGGCGGTTCAGCAATATGGTAGAGTTTGTATAATCGTTTGATGATTCCTTCATCCATTTTTTCATTGGCCTGGTGGATGAATACTTTTTTCAATTGACCAATCGATACACCACTTTTATCGAGACAATCTTTCATGGCAGCAGGTACATGCTTCATTGCATATTCATATACTTTGCGGCCTTTCATTTTGATATAACGCACACGGGGATCGCTGCCGGGATAAAAGGATGCACCCATATTAATGTAATCCACTTCTTCCAGGGAATGAGTTTGAACAGATGCACTTAAAATACCTGTTCCTTCTTCGCCGGTTTCTTTGAACTCAAGAACAGCAGCGCCCGCTCCATCGCTGAAGATCATACTGTCACGATCGTACACATCAATTACACGTGATAATGTTTCGGCACCTACAATCAATGCTTTTTTGGCAATGCCCGCTTTAAAAAAAGCATCAGCATGGATCACTCCCTGCAGCCAGCCCGGACAGCCAAACAATACATCATACGCCACACAATTTGGATTTGCAATACCGAGTTTGTGTTTAACGGCACTTGCCAGCGAAGGCACCGCATCTGTTTGAATGGTATGCTTTAAAACATTGCCGAAGTTGTGAGCAACGATCAATTGATCAATTGTTTCAGGGTCAATGCCACTGTCTTCAATTGCTTTTTTAGCCGCTGCATAGCCGATATCAGCAGTACTTAAATCATCTGATGTATAACGGCGCTCTTCGATACCTGTGATCTCCTGAAATTTTTCAACTACCTGTGCAGGTGCTGTTGGCAACGGCAAATGATCTTCGGAATAAAACAAATGTGTTGTAAAATCAGCATTGCTTTGTACAATGGGAGGAATATAAGAACCGGTGCCTGTAATTACTGTGCGAAGCATATTGTTAACATTGGAGTAAAAAAAAGCTGCTTACACGAAAGGTGTAAACAGCAGTTATAGATATGTTTATCGTTTGAAGGTAATCAGCATTGCAGCCATGCTTATTCTGCATGTGCAAGTGCCGGCGTTTCATCGGCCGTAACAGCAGCTTCAGTTTCTTCTTTAGCTGCTTCTTTTACCAACAGGTGATTTTTGATCGTAAGTGTAAAATCATTGGTCATGGTAAATTCCAGGTGCTGATCAAGGATATACTTTCGTACAGCAGGATCTTCCTGTAATATGGCGGCAAACTCTTTTGCAAAAGGAGAGTGTTTTGCCTGTGAGCTGAGCAGCCTTGCTTCGATAAGCTCAAGTTTGGAGAAGCTGTATTTTGTTTTTCTTCCACCAGATGCACGTTCAAAATCGGTATGATTCATTTTGAGCGTTTGTTCACCTTGTGCTGATCGTTTGATCAGGATAAAGATCACGGGTAAATACTTCTTCCAGGTTTGTGTAAACATATATCGGGTTTTGAAATAAACGTATAACTCGTTTGTAGCAGACCGTTAGTTCGATTCGCTTAAACGTGTAAACTCGGCTCCGTTAAAGATGCGTGCCAGGCTGTTATCTTTGGTGCGTTGCCACTCTTCCAGTTTTGTAATGGATACAATGCGCCAGAAATTTTTGATCTTCAGCTCCTCATAATCGTTTGTGCGGATAAAAACTCCTTTTACGGTATCACGCTGTTTAAAGTGAATGTTCACTTTTGCGTTGTTCTGTACTTTTGTTTCAATGAACTTTTCAATCATGTCATTTGTCATGCTGTAAAAATTTGATGAATAATATTTTTATCGAACGGGCCGGTTCTTACCAGCGGTTGCTACGTGGTTTCTCTTCACGGGGTCTTGCTTCTACCACTTTAATGGCACGACCATCATTTGTTGTTCCGTTTAATTCTTCCATTGCTTTTTGAGCAGCCGCATCATCGGGCATTTCAACAAAACCAAAACCTCTGCTCTGGTTGGTGAACTTATCAGTAATCACCTTTGCAGATGAAACTTCTCCGTAATTCGCAAATAGTT
>CAYMSG010000551.1:0-2284 GCA_964392955.1 uncultured Chitinophagaceae bacterium
ATAAATTGCTGATAGATGTTCGTCCCCATTCATCTGTTTTAATACCACCACAACTGTAATGTGCGGCAGGTGCAACGGGAATCATATGCAGCGCAACATCAATACCAAGGCTCTTACATTTTTCATAAATATTCGGGAAGTGATGAATGAATTTTTCAACATCCATGTGTTTGCAATCGAGCCACACATGCTCGGTACCGCTGATCTTCATTTCACTATCGATCGCTCTTGCTACAATATCACGTGGTGCAAGATCTTTGCGTTCATCGTAACGTTCCATAAACGCTTCACCTTTATGGTTACGTAAAATACCACCATCACCACGCACAGCTTCGGTTATTAAAAACGCCTGTCCTTTTTGCCCGGCCTGGTATAATGCAGTTGGATGAAATTGAATGAACTCCATGTTTTCAATGCGGCCTTTTGCACGGTACACCATGGCCACACCATCACCACTTGCAATGGAAGGGTTGGTCGTTGTGCGATATACCTGACCGTTACCTCCGGCCGCTAACATGGTTATTTTCGTTTGAATTACTTCTATCTGATTGGTGAGCAGGTTCAATGCATATACGCCATAACACTGCACATCGGGTGTTGCCTTTGTTACGAGAAAACCAAGGTGATGTTGTGTGATGATGTCCACTACAAAATAATGGTTCACCAGTTGAATATTTTTACTCCTGCGGATGGTTTCCAGCAGAGCCCGTTCCATTTCGGCACCGGTTACATCTTTGTGGTGCAGGATACGGTGTTCACTATGCCCTCCTTCTTTTCCCAACGCATAATCACCATCTTTTTCTTTATCGAACTGTGCACCCCACTCTATAATTTCATTTACACGCAACGCACCTTCTTTCACCACTACTTCTACTATTTCAGGATTGCACAAGCCATCACCTGCGATCAAGGTATCTTCAATATGCTTATCAAAGCTGTCTCTCTCCAGATCGTTTACTACTGCAATGCCGCCTTGTGCATATTTGGTATTGGTTTCATCGGAATTTGATTTCGTAACGATCAACACCTGTTTATCAGGGCATGCTTCTGCAACTTTAATTGCATAAGTTAACCCGGCAATACCAGAACCAATTACCAGAAAATCTGTTTGCATTGTTTGCGTTATCAAAATTTAATATAGAATTCTGTTTTGGAAGGATCGTCTTTCATATCAGCAAGCGAAGAGGAAAACACTACCGTTTTTTTATCTTCCAGCACCCGTATCATATCGCCTTTTGTTTCTTTCACCTGCCGTGGAAGCTTAATGGTGATTGTCATCACCATCTGACTCATAAACATTTCCACACCTTTCATTTCATCTCCCATGTTTTCGGCAAAGGTTTCTTTGGTGAGAGCAATTCGCTGAATGCTGCTGTCGGTAATAATATATGGTGAACCTTTTGAAGGCACACCTCGAAACATACTGCTCATATTATCAAGACCTCCCGGCATTGCTCCTTCACCACCGCTTTCTTCTGTTGCAGCTTTTTCTTTTTTCCGTTCGTTTTTTACAGAATCAACAAAATAGTAAACCTTGAAAAACTTTTGCAGATCCTTTATATCCTTTACCGGGTATTTCATTTCTACATTTACTTTGTTTTCGGGCATATTCATCTCGATATGCATCGTACCATTTTTGTAATAAGCAGCGTCTTCCGGCGAAAGTGTGATACCGAGTGAATCAATTTCATTTGCAAGAGAAAAAGTAGTATCAATGGCTCTGTCTTTAATACTATCCGGAATCTGGCCACCTCCCATACCCTTCATCATTTCCATTGCCTGGCTCATATCGGTATGTACCAGGTATTGCCCTTTACCGGGTGTGCTTAAATCAATTTCTTCGTTTATACTGCAACTTGTAAATGATGCTGCCAGCAGCATGGCAGAAAGAATGTTTCGGATATTCATATTGTTTGTTTTATGCAGGCTCAACCCATGCATTGTTTTCTTTTAATAAATTGATCAGTTCTTCTACCGCTACTTCACTATCCACACTGCGCTTTACTACTTCCTTTCCTTTATATAATGTAATTTTTCCCGGGCCACTTCCAACATAACCAAAATCTGCATCAGCCATTTCACCGGGACCGTTTACAATACATCCCATAATAGCGATCTTTACTCCTTTCAAATGATTGGTGACTGAACGGATCTTTGCAGTTGTTTCCTGCAGATCAAATAATGTTCTGCCACAGCTTGGACAAGATATGTATTCTGTTTTTGAAATACGTGTACGGGTAGCTTGTAAAATACTGAACGCTGTATTATTGATAAACTGCTCGGT
>CAYMSG010000552.1:0-2279 GCA_964392955.1 uncultured Chitinophagaceae bacterium
CGATTTTGAGAATATTGAAAAGAGAGTCAGGCAAATGAGCGGAAATCAATCTTTTGTAATTCCGGCCGAACATCGGAAGGTGTATATGGAAGAGGGGGGAACTCCCTGGCTTGACAGTCATTATACCGTGTATGGACGGGTAATTAAAGGAATAGATGTGGTGGATGCTATTGCAGCGGTAAAAGTAAATCCGGAAAACAATCACCGTCCGTTAACGGAGGTAAAAATTATTAGTACCCGTGTAAAAAGCATGAAAAAGTCTAAGATCAACCGGATGTTGAACCGTTAATTAGTGCTTCGATTCAAAGAAGGGTTTCATTTCATCTTCAATGTTTTTCCTTAAGTTCATCAGGCGGATGGCGTAATCGCGAAGAAAGGCCTCTTCGGCTGAATTGGGTTCCCACTGTTTTACAGGTACCGGATTGCCTTCATCGTCAACCGAGACAAAAACAATGATGCAATGGGTATTCAGAACCATCGTTTCTTCTTTCGGTGCCCGGCTGCGAACGTCAACCGATATATGCAAACTGGTTTTACCTGTATAAATTACACGGCTTTGTACTTCAACAATGCTTCCTATGGTAATGGGTTTGAAAAAACGGATTCCCCCCACATACACGGTAACACAATAATTCTTTGCCCAGCCCACAGCACATGCGTAAGCACCCTGATCTATCCATTTCATTACGGCGCCACCGTGTACCTTACCACCAAAATTCACATCGGTAGGTTCAGCTAAAAATCTTAGAGTGAGCTTTTCGTTATTCACTTTTTGATTTCCTGTTGTATAAAAATAACCTTTTTATCTTCAATAACCAAAGGTTCACCGTCAATATCGGTTTCTATGATATTCTGTGCATTTTGCGTATCCAAATAAAAAAACCTCTCTGTTGTTTTACCACCGGATTCACATTCCGCAATCAGGATTTCATCAACAAAACAGGCTTCTATAACGGTAATTTCTTCTGTTTTCTTCCACGAAAAGCCATCGTTGTTATTTTCGGCTTCTGCCTTCTTCCTTACTATGATTTTTCCTGCAGAGCATTTTCCTCCGTTGGCGCGCAAAGTAAGGGATTGTTCGGTACTCTCATTCTCCGTAAGGGCAACCCAGGTTCCTGTAAGCCCTTTGTTTTGAGCATTTATTCCTGATGAAAATACCAACAAAAGAAAAAGTATTGTTCCGCAAATGGAATGGGTGCGCATATCATGGCATTATTGTCTCACAAATTGCTGAAAGTGTCCGGCTTTGTTCTTTTTAAAACCTCCCTGACCATTGGGGATACGAAGATAATAATGTCCGTTTTCATATACTAGCTGTAAAAAACGCTCTTCATGGTCTCCATCCAGCATAATCAACTTGTAAACATTATCCTTCATACACTGAACGGCAAAGTTTCTGTTGTTGTCAGAGGACATGGTTTTATCGTCCTCCTTAGCCAATATAAAAACACTGCCTGTATAGCATCCGTCGTTGGTTGGGTTGAATGTAATGCGTTGTATTTTATGTCCTTTACCTTCTCCTTCATTGTTAATCCAGGTACCTTCAAGCGTTTGAGCAAACAATGTAAAAGGCAACAAAAATAGCAGCAGCGTAAGTGTTTTCATTTTAATTAATTTTATCGGTATGATTTTGGTAGCACGAATTTATCAAAAATTTTGCCGAAACCAATGCACTGGAAGTATTTTTTTTCACAAATGTCATTTTTACCCATAATCTTTTCTGCTATATCCACAGTTTTATTGCTTTTTGGGGCTACTTCTTCATCTGCTCAATCACGGGGCAGTGCGTATTATACCGGTTCACAGTTATGTCCCGGTGCCGATTCAATGGTAATTTACAGCCCGTCGGTAATTAAAGATAAGATTCCGGTAGTTTATCTGCTGGGGGGTTTTGGCAGTAGTCACCGTTCATTTCAAAAATATCTGAATCTTGACTCGATGGCATCTGCTAATAATATTTATATCGTTTGTCCCCATTCAGGCAACGAAACGTGGTATTTAAACCATCCTGATAATGATAAAATCCAATACGAGAAATACTTTTTCACTAAAATTATTCCTTTGGCCGAAAAGCATATAAAAATTGATACCAGTAAGCGGTACATTACCGGAGTAAGTATGGGCGGACATGGTGCATTGCTGTATTTTATTAAGTACAATAGCCGCTTTGCAGGTGCCGGAAGCAGCAGCGGTGTACTGAATTTAAAATACAGCAAGGTGCGCGATACCAGCATTTCCAAAATACTGGGAACTTATCACCCAACAGAAAATAATTATTG
>CAYMSG010000553.1:0-2278 GCA_964392955.1 uncultured Chitinophagaceae bacterium
TTTATATGGCCCATCGTTGAAAAACGATGGGCTTTTTTTATGGTGAATAGTGAGTTGTGAATGGCTAATGCATATTTGTAAGCTTAGTTTATGGGGTATTCACTATTGACCATTCACTTAGAAAGTGCATTCCAAAATAAGTGATCAAACTCATCATTCATCACTCATCACTCATTACCTTCGTAGCAAACAACCAGCACTTCATGCGTTATTTCATTACCGGATTTATGGGCAGCGGAAAAACTTACTGGGGTAAGCAATGGAGCGAAAAATTTGGATTGAAGTTTTACGACTTGGATGAAGAGATTGAAAAGCGGGAAGGCAAATCGGTAACGGCCATCTTTGAAGAGAAAGGTGAAGATGCTTTCCGTAAAATGGAAAAGGAAACATTGTGTACGTACATGAAGCTGGATAATTTTATTTTAAGCTGTGGTGGTGGTACTCCTTGTTTTCATAAAAACATGAAACGGATGAATGAACATGGTGTTACCATTTACATTAAAAGTACAGTACAGCAGTTGGTGCAGCGGTTGCATGTTGAAAAAGAAACCCGCCCGTTGATTGCAGGTATGGATGATGTAGTGTTGGCGCAGTTCATTGAAGCAAAACTTGCAGAGCGACAAAGTTGTTACCACCAGGCCATGTATCATTTACCGGCTGAGTTTATGAGCCTGGATAACTTTCAAAAAATTATACGGAGAAATGGATAAGCGTTTTTTATCAACCAGTTTTTTATTGGGAGCATTGGCGGTTGCATTGGGTGCCTTTGGTGCACATGCGTTAAAGGAAATGGTGGATGAGCGGGCTGTTGAAACGTACCAGACAGGTGTTCAGTATCATTTCTATCATGTATTTGCATTAGCCATTACCGGTTTATTACTGAAAGGTGGAACTACTGTTTGGTACCAGCGTGCAGGTTACCTGTTTATTACCGGTATTATTATTTTCAGCGGATCATTGTACACAATGACTTTTTTAAAAGCAGCTTCAGTGGAAGGCGTTGGCTGGTTAGGTGCTGTTACTCCCCTTGGTGGTGTTTGTTTTATTGCCGGCTGGATCTGTTTATGGATGGGCGTTAAATCTGCGTCAACCACTTAAAGCGGAATTTCCATTTTTACGGTTGTTCCATTGTTATTGTAAATGGAAAAACTTCCTCCAATACTTTCCATACGGCGTTGCATGTTTTTTAAACCATTGCCAAACTGGTTGAGTTGTTCGGTGTCGATTCCTTTGCCATTATCGCTGATCTCAATGATCATTTGCTGATTAAAGCGGATGTTGATGGTTACTTCTGTTGCGCCCGCATGCTTCATTACATTGTTGATGGATTCTTTCAGCACAAGGAAAATATTTCTTCGTTTCACACCGGAGATGATGGTATTGGGTATGTCGGGTGGAACATGGATACGATAGTCCATTTCAAAATTATCCAAGTACTCAGAAGCATACGAGCGGATATAAGCAACCAGGCTGTTCACCGTATCGTTTCCTGGGTTCATACTCCAGATGATAGCGTTCATCTTTGTCATGAGCTCATTGGCGTTGTACGAGATGCGTGAAATTTCCTCAATCGGTTGTGCTTTTGTTTTTTGGCGTGCAATTTCACTCAGCAAACGAATGGCGGTAACGCCGCTTCCCAACTCATCGTGCATATCGGCTGAAATGCGGCTGCGTTCATCCTGCTGTGCACTCAGCACAGCAATTTGTTTTTCGTATTCCTGTTTTTCCGCTTCCTGCTTGATGGCTTCATCCATCTTTACTTTTTCAATGAGCTCAATTTTATTTTTATAAACAAGACCTAACAAGAAAAAGATGAGTTCAAGAAAAATACCTACTTCAAAGTACACCAACGACTGACGGAACAAACCGGTTGCCGGTACAATGTTCGTTGCAGGAAACAGAATAAGGAACTGCGAAAAGGCCCCCATTAACAGGTTCGACACATTGCCCGCCAGCAGGTAATTCATCAGCCGGTTTCGTTTCACGATTCCGAGGATAATGTACATGATGCCAAGAAAAATAAGAAAGAACTTACTGCTGTTTTCAACGAATGCAAGTTTATTGTAAGATGCGTCGGTGAAATAGAAAAATGAGAAGATAGCAAGAAATACACCCAATGCTACTTCTGCAATAATGAACATTTTATTGAGTGTAGGATACTTTTTAGGTGTGTCCAGAAACATACGGGTAAAACCTATGTAGAAAATGTAGCCGAGAATCTGCAAAAAATAATCAAGGTATTCTTCGTTGAAAAAATTAAATGCTGTTGAACGCTTGT
>CAYMSG010000554.1:0-2276 GCA_964392955.1 uncultured Chitinophagaceae bacterium
GTGAAAATGCTCAACAACCTGAGTGCTGAATTGAATGTAATGCGTCCTTCGATGCTGGAAACAGGATTGCAATGCGTTTCATTTAATCTCAATCGCCGAAATAATAATCTTCGCCTGTTTGAATTTGGAAAGACCTATACTACTTCCGAAACGGGTAAGTATTTTGAAACAGATCACCTGGCAATTTATACTTCCGGCAATACAGAAGCATCATGGAAACAAAAAGCATCTGCTACCGATGTGTACTATCTCAAGGCCATTGTAAAGGGCATTTTGCAACAGGCAGGATTAAAAGCCGAAACACAATTAATGCAGGCAACGGCAGGCTTTAGCGGCGGTGTTGAATTTAAAATCAAAAAGCAGGTAGTAGCAACAGTTGCCATTGTAGATACAACCCGTTTGAAACAATTCGATATCAAACAACCGGTTTACTTTGCCGATATCAACTGGAATGTGTTAACGCAGTTGGCCGCCAAAGCGAAACTGGAGTACAAAGAAATTGCCCGTTTCCCAGCGGTGGAAAGAGACCTGGCGATTGTAATTCCCCAATCAACTTCGTATGCAGAAGTTGAGCAAACAATTGCACAGGCAAAAGTGAGCCGCTTACAATCAGTATCGTTGTTTGATGTATTTGAAAGTGAAAAAATTGGTGCGGGTAAAAAATCAATGGCGCTCAATTTTGTGTTTCAGGACGATGAAAAAACACTCACTGATAATGAAACAGAAAAAATGATGAACACACTGATTCAATCATTGGAAAAACAACTATCAGCAGAAATCAGGAAGTAATCTACTGTAAAAAAAGAAGCAGCTTCGTGAGCACACTCGATCAACATATTCAATCGCTTCAGCAGAAAATGCAGTTGCTGGTGAAGAAATACCAGCAACTTGCAAAAGAAAATATCCGGCTCAAGGAAGAATTGAAACAGTTGAAGGAAACACAGTTTGAAAAAAAGAAGGAAGTGGAAGTACTGGAAATGCAGAATGCAATTTTAAAAGCATCGCAACAGCAGCTGGACGAAAAAGAGAAAAAGGAACTGGAAAAAAAATTATCGCTATACATTAAAGAAATCGACCGCTGCATTGCAATGCTTACGGAATAGTTATACCCGTTTGATCAACCGTACCTGCATTTCTTCCTCACCATTTTGGAGTTCAACTGTATAAACCCCATAGGGCAAATCGTTTAAACCACTCCAGGTAAGAGACGGCTGATGACCATCAGATTCCAGGCATCGGCAAATGAAGCCTTTTTCATCCTTTAATACCGCTTTTAACCCGTTATTTTGTGGAGCAAACAATTCAAGCGTCAGGCTGTCGATGAAAACCTGTGGTTTAATTTTCGCAAACATGTCGGTTTCGTGGTTTGAGGTTTAATGAAAAGCAAAAGAGGTGACTTTTAACAGGAAAAAACATAGACTACTGGATTTTATTAACATTATATGCACAAAATAAGTTTTCGATTTCAAAAAACCTAATTATGAATGAGTTAATTCCGATAAACATACTGATCGGTGATCGAAACTACCGCATCAAAGTAGCACCTGAGCATGAAGAACATGTCCGTAAAACCATCAAAACTATTAATGAAAAAATTCTTGAATTTCGCTCAGCTTTTGCCGGTAAAGACATGCAGGATTACATTTCAATGGTATTGATCTGGTATGCCACTGAAGTTACAGCGGGGAACAAATCCGGAACGGAAGCCGCCGATGAAGCTGCGCTGCAAAAACTGGAACTGCAGATCGATCAATTACTGCAACAAGGATAGTTTTACAGGATCATTCTACAAAGCAGAATTTTTAACAGAACAAATTGCCCTTCAATGCAAAAGCTGCGGTTATTGCAGCCTGTTTCTGCCGTTTTCTACCTGTTTTTTCTGTACTTTCGCTCACTATTGTCCCGCTATGAACTTAGATAACGCCATAGAAAGGAACGATTTGCCGATAACAAACAACAAACCAGTCAACAAAAATGGAACCAGTTATTTTATACATTATTATAGGAATTGTATCGCTGATTACAGGCGTACTTGCCGGGAAAATCATCTTTGCTAAAAACACCCGGAAACAAATTGAAGAAGCTGAATTGCAGGCGCAATCGATCATTAAAGAAGCAGGGCTGCGTGCCGAAACCATCCGCAAGGAAAAAGAACTCGAAGCAAAAGAAAAATTCGTTCAGCTGAAATCAGATTATGATCGTGAAGTGATGGAGCGTAACCGCAAGATCAACGAAAGTGAGAACCGTGCCCGTCAGAAAGAACAATCCATCAACCA
>CAYMSG010000555.1:0-2265 GCA_964392955.1 uncultured Chitinophagaceae bacterium
TGAAACTGCCTTACTCAAAAGACAATTATTTTTTCGCAGTGCAATCCGTTAACGAAAACGGTAATGAAAGTTTGCCTGTAGTACCAACACCCGGACGATAATGAAACTGAATTGGATCGTAAAAAAATTTGAAGCATTAACGCCATACGAATTGTACAATATCATGTGGCTGCGTAATGAAGTATTTGTTGTAGAGCAAAACTGTGTGTACCAGGATGCCGATTATAAAGATCAGAAAGGCTGGCATTTGATGGGCCTTGATGAAGAAGGCAAACTTATGGCGTATGTTCGATTGTTGCCGGTAGGTGTTTCGTATGAAAGCGAGCCGTCCATTGGGAGAGTGGTTACAAATCCTCTTGCCAGAGGAACAGGGGTTGGCAGGCAGTTGATGCATATTGCTATCGGGCAATGCAAAGAGTTGTTTGGAGAGAAAAATATTAAAATTGGCGCACAATATTACCTGCTTAACTTTTATAGCTCACTTGGTTTTGTACAAACCAGTGATATCTACCTTGAAGACAATATAGAACATGTAGAAATGATTCGTTTTTTCGGAAATTAATAGGTAGATTTACGAAACACCGTAAGTAAAAATCCTTAAAACCTATGCTGGGTAAGGATTTCAACATATTAGAACACGAAAAAATTTTGAAGTTCAAAATTTGTTATCTAATATTGTCTTGTCTTATCCAATACAAGAAAAACCAAATATCCGATTCTATGAAAGTACGTACACTACGATTTTCCCTGTACGCATTATTTTTTCTGGCATGTTGCGCCCATCAACTGAATGCACAGGTTGGCTTATCTACAGCAAATTCCCGTTTTGAAATTGGATTGAATGTTGGTCCCATGAATTTTCTTGGTGATCTCGGTGGTAACCGTGGAAGAGGTACGTACGGCCCCAAGGATAATAATATTCCGGTAACGAATATGATAGCAGGTATTTCTGCGACTTACTATCCTTCCGAATGGATAGGTTTCCGGGTGGCCGGTAACATCGGTCAAATGGAAGGCGATGATCGTTTAATTAAACAAAAACAGCCAGCTGATACTTGGGAAGGCTCCAGAAAATACAGGAATCTCACATTTCGATCTCCGTTGTACGAGGGTTATGTTGGACTTGAAATTTTTCCTACTGCATTTATTGGGTTAAAAAATGGCACGGGTTTACCACGTTTTCGTCCATACGGAATTATAGGAGTAGGTGTCTTTAAATTTAATCCTCAAGGTTTATATAAGGATCCTGCCGGTAATGAATCATGGGTTGATCTGAAGCCATTACGCTTAGAAGGACAAGGCATGGTTGAAACAGGCATTCCGGAATACAGTTTAGTGAATTACAATATCCCAATGGGTGTTGGTATTAAGTACGATATTACTGAACGAATTACGTTTGCGATTGAACTGATCCATCGTAAAACCGGAAGTGATTATATTGATGATGTGAGTAACAAGTATATTGATCCGGCTTTATTTGATCAATATCTTACACCAAGCCAGGCGGTGTTGGCAAAATACCTGGCAAATCCAAGCTCTTTTTATCCCAACTCTAATCCGGCATATACTCCGTACCGTGTTGGTAAAAAAAGAGGAAACCCGAACAGAAACGATTCTTATTTCTCCAGTACATTCAGATTAACGTGGAAGATTGGTGATGTGTATGCCGATTGGTTCAGGAATAGGAATTCGATGAAATGTCCGCAGTATTTTTAGAATATATTTTTTATCCATACCCAAACCCAAAGAAATGAAAACCGAAATCCCGAAAACAAGGGCCAAAGTATTGGCCAATCCTGAAACCACTATTTGGTTGCTTCGTATTGGCTTAATAACGCTGTACGTAATCCTTTACATTTTCAAGAAAAAATTATACCTGTAAACTTATAGGCAAAGTATGCAATAAACGTTAGTCCGTACCCTTTCTTATCGTTTTCCAATCCTGTGAAAATCTAAATAAGAGAACCAGTGACCGATATTTATTTCACCATGCTTTGCCTTTTTTTACTCTACCAAAAACAAATTGTATTCAACACATTAAGCAGAGTATGTAATAAACGTTAATCCGTACCCCTTTTTCTGATATTGTCTAATATTGGGAAAAGCGAAAAAAGAGAACCAACGATCGATATTTATTTCACCATGCTCTGCTTTTTTTCTTTTACTTTTTAAAACAATTAAACATATTCAACGCTTTGAACAAATTATGCAATAAACGTTAATCCGTACCCCTTTTTCTGATATTGTCTAATATTGGGAAAAGCG
>CAYMSG010000556.1:0-2262 GCA_964392955.1 uncultured Chitinophagaceae bacterium
CGCCGATGAATTGTATCTCGATTTTATTTCACCGGTTTTTTCGTCTTCATATTTATCCTTGCTGCGGTGTACTATAATAAACCGTGAAATGTGGTACCGCATCTTTTTATCATCGATCACCCATATTGCAGAATCAATTGTAGTTAACACCATGTCGAGTGGCAGATCGCCACCTTTTGTTTTGCCCCAAAAACTCTGGAGTGGAGGAGGCTTAAGTGTTGGCTTTGGCTTTTCCTGCGCACTTACAGTTGTTGTAATTACAACAAGCAGCAGGAATAAAAGCAAACGAACTGGTTTATTGAGCAACATGAATCAAATGATTTGTGTTATAACGACGCAAGGCTTTCTTCTATTGCTCTGATCTTTGCTTCGGCATCAGCTTTCTTTTTACGTTCAACGTCTACAACTTCGGGTTTGGCGTTCTGCACAAACCGTTCGTTGCCAAGTTTCTTTTCAACTGAAACAAGAAAACCTTTGAGGTAATCAAGATCTTTGAGCAACTGTTCTTTTTGTGAAGATGTGTCAATGGCCTGTTCGGTTGCAATGTAAAACTTATCTTTTTGTACAACAGTTGAAATGGTGCCTGCTACTGCTTCACGTACAATCGCGATACTTTCCGCATTCACCTGTTTCTGAAGGATAGCGCCAATGCGTTTGTAGGGAGCATTATTCGCCGTTTCAACCGAAAGTTTTATACTTTCTTTCGGTTTGATCTGATTTTTTACTCTTACATCACGTAATGCGGTGATGGTTTCTTTTAACTGTACAGCCAGTTGCAAGACTTCTGCATTGGTTTGGCCGGCAGCAGTAAATTGCTTAATGGTTATATCATCACCCGCCGCTCTTACTTTGAGTGCGTGATAAATTTCTTCGGTAATAAACGGCATGAACGGGTGCAGCATCTGCATCAACTCTTCAAAATAGGAAACTGTTTTTTCGTAAACTGCTGCTTCTATCGGTTGCTCAAAACCCGGCTTTACCCATTCCAAATACCAGCTGCAGAAATCATCCCAGATAAGCGAGTAAATAGTCTTCAACGCTTCGCTCAAACGGAATTCTTTGAACAGCTGATCGATTTCTGTTTTCGCCTCATTCAATCTGTTGTCGAACCAATCGGTGGCAAAGCTGCTCTCCGTCTGGCCGCTTGGAGCGGTCTGACGGCTCTCCCACATCTTCACCAACTTCAGTGCATTCCACAATTTGTTATTGAAGTTACGGCCCTGTTCATTGCTGCTCTCGTCCCACAACAGATCGTTGCCGGCGGGAGAGGAGATAAGGATTCCGAAGCGAACCGCATCAGCACCATATTGATCAATGAGCCCTAAGAGATCGGGTGAGTTGCCCAACTGCTTACTCATTTTACGGCCCTGTTTATCCCGCACCATGCCCGTGAAGTAAACATCTTTAAAGGGACGTTCGTTCTTGTATTCAAAACCGGCCATGATCATCCTGGCAACCCAGAAGAAGATAATATCCTGCCCGGTTACAAGAGTGGTGGTAGGATAGTAGTACTCCGCATCTTTATTGCCGGGATTGCTGATGCCTTTGAACACTTCCATGGGCCAGAGCCAGGAGGAGAACCAGGTGTCGAGGCAATCTTCGTCTTGGGTAAGCTTCACGCTGTCAGCTTCACGCTGCAAGCTTTCTTCTGTGACTTGGTTGCCTTTTGATTCCAGCATGTGGCGTGCAGCTTGCAGCTTTGCCTCGGCTTCAGTTTCCGCAACAAAGAAGTTTCCATCAACATCATACCATGCAGGTATCCGTTGTCCCCACCACAACTGGCGTGAAATACACCAGTCTTTGATATTGTTGAGCCAATGGCTGTAGGTATTCTTTGTTTTTTCAGGATAGAACTTGATCTCATCGTTCATTACGGCCGCCAGCGTTTCAGGATTTCGGTTGAGGAATTCCTTCATGTTGATGAACCATTGAAGGCTCAATCTCGATTCAATGATAGCGCCTGTGCGTTCGCTGGTTCCTACCTGCCCTTTGTAGTCTTCAACTTTGTCGAGTTGATTTAGTTGGGCAATATCATCTGCAATTTTCTTTCGTAATTCAAAACGGTCGATGCCGTTATAAGAGAGTACGAGGGGAGAAGGGTTGTCATCACCAAGTTCCTCACTGGTAAATTTTCCTTCAGCATCCAGTGTGTTCAATGCTTTCAGGTTGTGCTTCCGTCCCAGCTCATTATCGTTTTTGTCATGGGCCGGTGTAATTTTCAGTGCACCCGTTCCAAACGCTGCATCTACATATTCGTCTGCA
>CAYMSG010000557.1:0-2251 GCA_964392955.1 uncultured Chitinophagaceae bacterium
ATATCCAGGTACAGAAAAAGCCCCATCGCGATTCCCAAATAAACCACTGCGAGCAGCGTAATCAACAGTGCCGATTTAAAATAATTTTCCGTATCCATCATGAGAAGCAGGCAGACAAAAATAAAAAACAAAATAACACTTACTGTAATTGTTGCAGGAATAAGATAACTTAAAAACCCCAATACTCCCATCCAGCTGAAAACGAAGAAAAGAGAAATTATCCCTCCACCAATCAAATATAACCCGAGAAATACTTTGAATGCTTTAATATTCTTTTCAGACATAAACCAAGAAGATGTTTCACTAAATATATTTATTACTACGGTTCCACCGTACTCCCCAACCAGGCCATCATCGCCATTCCTGTTTCAATCGCATCTTCATCAATATTAAAAGTTGGTGTGTGTACACCGCTGCTGATTCCTTTTTCTTTATTCATTACACCCAGGCGAAAAAAACATCCGGGAATCACCTGCGAGTAATAACCAAAATCTTCGGCACCCATACGCAACTCCGTTTCTTCTACATGCTCTGCTCCTAATAATTCAGCAGCTTTTGTTTTTGCTTTTTCGTTGAAGGCTTCGTTGTTGTAAACAGTTGGATAACCAACATCGATATGGAGATCGAGTTCGCCGCCCATACTTTGCACCATTTGTGTTGCAGTGCGGCGAATCAATTTATGTGCTTCAAAACGCCATGCCTCATCCATTGCACGGAAGGTGCCCATCAACTTTACTTCGTTGGGAATAACATTGGTGGTAGTACCGGCATTGAATGCTGTAATGGATAATACGGAAGGATTATGCGGATTACGATTGCGGCTGATGATCTGTTGTAAACTCACTACCAGATGCGATGCAATTAAAATAGGATCAACTGCCAAATGTGGTGCAGCAGCGTGACCGCCCTTACCCTTCACCGTTAAATATAATTCATCGGCGCTTGCCATTACTTTCCCCCCACGAAAACTTAACTGACCTAACTGCAAACCGGGATGCACATGCAAACCAAAAATGCATTGTGGTTTGGGATTTTCCAATACGCCTTCTTTGATCATAATACTTGCACCGCCGGGATTCTTTTCTTCGCCGGGTTGAAAAATGAGTTTCACCGTTCCTTCCCACTCTGCTTTTAATTCGTTGAGAATTTTTGCAGCACCCAGCAAACAGGTGGTATGCACATCATGTCCGCAGGCATGCATTACTCCATCTACTTTCGATTTGTACGGCACATCGTTTTCTTCCAGTATCGGTAAGGCATCCATATCGGCACGGAGTGCTATTACTTTTGAAGAGGGATTCTTTCCTTCAATCAAACCAACCACACCAGTTTCAGCCATTACCGTAAACGGAATACCAAACTCGGTGAGCTTTGCCTGTACAAATTTTGATGTTTCAAATTCCTTGTAACTGAGTTCGGGATTTGCATGCAGATGTTGACGCACGGCAATAAACTCTTCTTTATACTGTTTGGCGAGTAACTGTATCTGATCTTTTAACATAGATGCGCAAAAATACAAAAACCTGCAACGCTGCAGGCCTTCTTGATGACTGTTCACCTGAAAGGTAACTGCTCATCATTATTTTTTCATTGTGCAGTCACCCTTTGTGTGAACAGATAACTATTTAATCCGTCAGACGGGCCGTGTTATTGTTTGATTGTTTCTTCTTTATCAGGTGGCGTTTTGTATTCAATATCGCTGGGTATTAAGAATACGCCTGTTGGGAATAATTTGGCTAATTCTTTTTTGAGATCATCGGCTTCGCTACGTTCAACAAAATTACCAATCCGCAATTTGAAATAGGGAGCCTGGTACATGAGGTATGTTTTCTGATCGGGGTACAACGTCAGCAATTTCGATTTGGCCGCAAGCGCCTGGTTCCGATCGGTTGTATTCAATACCTGTATGCGGAAACCCTTTGTTGGCTTACGTGCATCGGCCGCTTTTTTATTGATCTCTGCTTTCTTGCTGATGAGCTGATCAAAGCGACTGTCTTTCACTACATATACCGTACTGCTTATTGTATCAACTACTGCTTGGGCATTGGTAACAACAGCCATCGTTACAATCGATAAAAACAAGGCGAGCTTTTTCATATTTCTTACTGATTCAAACTTTCATTTACAATGGCAACACTGGCACTGCATCCCAACCTGTTGGCTCCTGCTTCTATTAATTGTTTGGCAAAGGCAAAATTCCGGATGCCGCCCGATGCTTTAATTTGGATGTTAGACGGTAAATGCTTCCGCA
>CAYMSG010000558.1:0-2238 GCA_964392955.1 uncultured Chitinophagaceae bacterium
GGCTGCTGCATTGATGATCTTGGTAAAATTGGCGTAATCTGATTTTGGCCAACGAACCTGGTTGTATTGTTCGGTGATGGTTATTTCCAGTTTGTTTCCTTCAATTTTATAAGAACTGATAAACGCCATTGTTGTTTTACCATTTGTTTCATACGACAGGTTGATTGAAAGGTCGTCCGGATTTTTCACTTTGTAACCATCAGGGATCTGCAGTACAATTTTACGATCCAGAAAGTGCGGGTAGTCAATCTCAATATCAAACTGACGCTCCCGCTCATTGTACATTTCTACCTGTGGCCCGATGCAATCGCCAATGTGGAGCAATATTTTATCGCCTGCACGTTCAATCAGATCTACTGAAGCCAGTTTCAGATCAACCAGGAAAGGTTTGTCAGCATCCGTTACTTCCAGTTCTTTGTTATGGAGTTCATGCGTGATGATGGTTTCTGTTTTCGCTGAGTTCTTCGCCATCTCTTTCAGGAAACTCCGTTGATCATCAGCCGATAGAAAAAGAAACTGTGCCTTGTATAACGGTGCACTGTAACCCGAATGGATATGGCGTGTCTTTACAAAAACGGTATCGGCTGCAGCATTGAATGACAATTCCGTTTCCAGGTCATGACGGCTGCGGTTGGCTGCCTGCAAGGGAATTGCTTTTACTTCGGCCAATGCAGATTTCACCTCTCCCAATTCAACCGGCACACAATACAAACCCAACGCTCCTCCCCATGAAGGAGGAAAGAATGGATAACGGTAGATATATGATGCAGGTGCAATAAACTGCTTGGTTGACGGGAAATATACCAGCAGGTTTTGTGCATGGTTCCAGTACTCAAAATTCCGTTCAATAAGATATTGTTCCCTGTCGCCTGCCACCACCACTTCATATTTTACATTCAGTTTTTGCAGCATGGCACAAACCAAACGGCTCATTGCCCTGGTACTGGCAATTTTATTCCGCTGAATTTTTCCGAAATCTTCAAAGTCATCTCCTTCCACATCTTCGCCGGTTTTGATGGTGTTCTTTACATAGTTCTCAACCTTTCTGATCTTCTCTTCATCTGTAACAGCCGATTTTACATCCGCTTTCTTCAACAGATCATCTGCCACTTCTTTTTCCTTTTTTGTAAAAACGTTGTATACTGCATATACATCCTTGGCCAGCTCATTCCATGTAAACATCCGCACATTCATACCTTTGTTGGCTGTGTAGGAAAGTTTGTACTGCAATTGCTGCAGACCCGTACGCACCATCGCATACTTCTCATCGGTGTAAGCGGGAATGTTATTGGATCTATAACGGATCGTCCGGATATTTTTTTCTTCATTCACTTCTTCTTCCGGCTCTCCTTTTCCGTTCACGGCCTTTGCTTCAAACTTGATACCTGCCGGTGTTACTATTTCCATCAGGCCTTCCTGTACCGGAAACTTCGATTGAAAAATTTCTTTACCAAAAAAGAAAGGATTCCGCAAAACGGTATAGGTATATTCTATTTCGCTTCCTTTGCTCAATCCATCAATGGCAAATATTTTATACTCATTATTGTCTTCTGTATAATCTTTGATCGCATCCTTTTGCACCTCAATGATTTTATTACCGGGTGTAATGGCTCTGGCTTTCAGCTGCACCAGTTCCATATAACTGCTAACGGGAATATAGATCTTATTGAAATTTTCAATTCCCTTTTCATCATTCACCCGGATAATTTTATGATAAGTGGTGTAAAAACCAACTCCGTCTTTTATTGGCACCACTTCCAGTTTTCGGGCATCTTTAATATACACTGCACTTTCTTTTTCATATTCAGATGCCAGCGTATGCAATACCGGCTTGTCTGCAAGACTGAATCCAGTGTAAGCAACCTGTTGTGCAAAACTCAGGATGGAAAATACAAGAGCTGCAGCAAGAAAGAAAATTGTTTTCATAATTGATTGTTTAATGAACAGGCAAACCACCTGCTGATTTTTATTTCGACAGTACAACTGCCTGTTTGTACATCGGGAAAAGATTCTCCAGCACTTTATTCCATTGTTCAAATGCGGATGGATATAAATACAGGTGACTGTTTACAAACTCCCGTTCATACAACAACTTACCGCCCTCCTGTTTTGTTTTGATGTCAACACCCCATGTATCATTCCGGTAACCTTTTACCGCCGGAACAGAACTTACTTTATAGCCGTTTGAAAGTTCCAGCACAACTACATGACGCATCACCGATTTAAAATCGTATTCAA
>CAYMSG010000559.1:0-2222 GCA_964392955.1 uncultured Chitinophagaceae bacterium
ATTCAAACCGCCAAACTCAATCAGTTGAAGAACGGTCGTGATCCCGGTAAAGTGGATCAATGTCTGCAGGAGATCAACGACCGGGCCGGCAGCGGTGAAAACCTGATGCCTGCTGTAATAACGGCTGTTGAAAACAAATGTACGCTGGGTGAAATTGCAGATGAATTACGTGCAGTTTTTGGAGAATACAAATAACCGCCTTATCACAATCAGCCAATCAACTAATGCAGGTTAGCCCATCTGTTTGTATATTCATTCATCTTTATTCAAATACTTGATTATGCCCAACAACAACTCAGCTGCCTCTCCCGTGATGAATGAACACATTGCTGCATTCCTCAAAGAACAATCGGTGGTTTCCATTGCCACCACGGTTAACGACGAGCCGTACTGCGCCTCTTGTTATTATGCATTTGAGCCCACTGAAAATTTACTGGTGTTTAAATCGGATGCCGATACAAAACATATTGAAGATGCGTTAAAAAACAGCCGGGTGGCCGGCACCATATTGCCCGATAAAATTACCAAGGCCAAAGTGAAAGGTGTGCAGTTCAATGGCAACTTCATGAAAGCGGAAGGCGTTATCGGAAAAAAAGCAAAAGAAACTTATCTCAAAAAATTTCCGGTTGCAGGTATCTTCCGTGGCGATATATGGGTGATTGAAATTACCCGTGTGAAGTTCACCGATAACACATTGGTGTTTGGTAAGAAGTTACTGTGGGAGCGATAATTCTTACAAAAATTATTCAGCGGATAACAGTTTTGTTATCCGCTTTTTATTTTTATACCTTTCCAATAAATGAACTGTTTTATGTGTTTCAAAAAACTACTGTTTTCAATTCTTCTCTTTACATCTATCAGCAAATCCTTTGCCCAGCAACCTCCTGCCTTCATCACCGATAGCCTTGAGCGCTACATCGAACGTGGCATGAAAGACTGGAACATTCCCGGCCTTGCCATCACCATTGTAAAAGATGGAAAGATCGTTTTCATCAAAGGCTATGGTGTAAAAGAAGCAGGCAAACCTGAAAAAGTGGATGCCAATACATTGTTCATCATCGCTTCGAATTCAAAACTGTTTACAGGCACAAGCCTTGCATTAGCGGAACATGAAAAGAAATTATCATTGGATGATAAAGTAACGAAATACATTCCCTGGTTCCGCCTGTACGATTCAACATCCACCAAACTGGCAACCGTAAAAGATATGTTGTGCCATCGCCTGGGCACCAAAACATTTCAAGGTGATTTCACCTTCTGGAATAGTAATCTCCCAAAAGATTCGATCATCTGGAAAATGCGTTTGCTGAAACCCGAAGGAGAATTCAGGCAGAACTATGGCTATTGTAATGCAGGCTTTTTGGTAGCAGGTGAAATCCTGCAAAAAACTACCGGTATTACGTGGGAACAATATGTAAGCGACCGTATGCTCAACCCTGTTGGCATGACGAATACGTATATGAATACGGCGGGTATGGCTAACCGTAAGAACGTTGCTGTTCCCCACTCCAATTCATTTGGACCGTTGAGCAAGTTGCCATACGATGAAATTGATAATCTTGGTCCGGCAACAAGCATGGTGAGCTGTGTGAATGATCTCAGCAAATGGTTGATGTTTCAACTGGACAGTGGCAAGATCAATGGTCAATCCGTGATCCCCTGGCAGGTATTACAAAAAACAAGAGATGGTAACATATTAACAGGTACACGTAAATCGCCTTACTACCCTACTCATTTCCGTGCCTATGGATTAGGTGAATACATGACGGATTATAACGGTAAGCAAGTTTATTGGCATACAGGTGGTGCCTTTGGTTTTGTTACCAATGTTTGCTTTATACCCGAAGAAAAACTCGGCATCAGTATTTTAACGAATAACGACAACCAGAACTTTTTTGAAGCATTGCGTTACCAGATCATGGATGCTTACTTAGGTGTTCCGTATGTTGACAGAAGCAAATTCTTATTGCAATTTCAACAACAAGACCAGGTGCTGAATGATTCAAAAATGAAAGGCTGGGAAGAACGGGCAAAGAAAAAACCAAATTTACCGGTAAGTGCCGATGTATTTGTTGGTTCGTATTACAACCATGTGTATGGCAATATGCAGATCGTTAAAGAGAATAATGAATTAACCGTGTTGTTGAGTCATCATCCAAAATTAAAAGGCAAACTGGAATACATCGATAATAAGAATTTCTTACTTACCTGGAATCATCCAT
>CAYMSG010000560.1:0-2209 GCA_964392955.1 uncultured Chitinophagaceae bacterium
CCGTCAGGAAATACCTTTGGGAATATGAACATTGTGGTAATGGCACCCATGCCAAAACCGGCCAGTAAAATTGCCAGATTCCATCCACCCTGTTTCGCAACTATCCCCATCTCTAATTGAATCCGTTATCAAACCAGCTGCGGCGGCGCTGTAGTTTTAAATCTTTTAGCATGCTGCTTTTTAAATTTATGGCGATACTATAACTTCGCCGCAATCCAAACGGAATCCACTCAAACGACATTTCCCAACAATTTAAATCACGGTAAACACTGAAGCTGGTAAAGGTAAAATCTTTTTGCTGCAAGTCGTAACCTGTTGCAAAACCCACCTTCCATTTTTCGGTTAAACTCAAATCTCCTGTCATTTGTACCGTTTGGGTAATTCTTGCCGAATCCCTGTACGATTCATTGATAAAATAATAGCTCCTGTTCAGGTTTAAACTGTAATTGATACTTAGTGTCCAGGGAATACTGAAATCAATGAACGCATCGGGGTTGTTTTGAATGGCAGCCTTCATGCCGGGGTCGGCATCCTTTAGTTTTTCGTTTTCGTCGTCTCCCAGTTGCTCAAGAGCTCCCCGGCCTGTAGTATTCTTCTTCTTTTTGCTTTGTAACCGAAATCCTCCAGCCAGATTTCCCTGTGTAAATCGTGCAGGCCTGCCGGTTGCTTTCCACAATGCCTGATTTATTGCCTTCCCTTCAACGTACTGATAGGGGTCAAGGGCGCCACTAAAGTTGATATTAAACACTTTGAACAAAGTAGTTCTTCCGTTCATCTGAATAGTACTGAACTTCAATGAATCTTTAAAAATATCGTAGGATGCCAGTATATTGAAATTATCTATCAGTTTCAACTTTTTAAGACCCGTAACCGTATCCGATTCCGACTTCACTTTCATATCAAGGGTATTGATAATATTCAAAGACAACATTCCACTTTCGCCAAAGGCTGCTGCACCATATATTCCGCCTGAAAATGGCGAATACTTTACCACAGTGCCGGCTGTATCGGTATAGGTTAGCGGAGCCACCAGCTCAGGGCGGTATCTGAAATTAAGCTGAGGTGTAATTACATGCCGTATCACTTTTACAGGCTGATACTTAGCTTTGAATGTAAAATAACCATATAGTTTCGTTGACAAGGCTCCCGATGCCGAGAACTCATTATCCGTATAAAACCCGCGCAGTGTATCCGCAGTTACCACATTTGTCGTAGCGTCAATAGATCGAATAACCTTTTGAAAATACATTCTATTTACAAAATTCACCGATGGATTGAACGTAAACTTCCCTTTCAGAATTTTGATGGCCGTATTTAATCCTGCGGAATTACGGAATCCGTATCTCATTTCATCGGTAAGTTCGTCAAATCTGTTAAAGCTGAAAAGGGTATCACCGGCCGTTACCTGATTGGTGGCATCGGTGCGAAGGGTAAGCCCTATTTGCTGGTACCATTTTCGTGAACCGGCGGAAGGCCCCAGTTTGCCCAACGGATAAATGCGGTTCATATTCAGTGCCAGTTCGGGCAGCGCCACCGTTACCTGCCGGTTCTGAGAATTCTGACTATGCCGCGCATTCACAGCCACACTAAAGGGCGTTCCTGTAAAACTTTTTGACCATGCAATACTGGAATTGAAGGTATTACTCAGATAATCGTTAACATTACTGCTAAAAGTATTTTGAAAATTATCTACCGACCCCAGGTTCACGTTGGCTCTGAAGGTAGTACCCGGACGGGCTTTAGGATCCTGATTGTGTGTCCAGCGTATAAAAAAGGTGGAATTTTTTGAAAAATCAGGGAAATCCGGGTCTCCGTTTTTTAAAACCGTATAACTAATATCAAACTGCCCTTCATACTTATACCTTACCTTATACCGGCTCAGGTTATGCAATCCCCAGCTTCCGCGCGAATATATATCTCCTAAAAACTGTGTGTCAAACTTATCGCTTACAGGCCAGTAATACCCACCCTTCTGAAGAAAAAATCCCAAAACCGGAGATTCACCATACGTTGGAATAATAATTCCCGCAGATTGCTTTTTCTTATTAGGAAAAAATCCAAAAGGAAAGGCAAGCGGTGTAGGAATTCCGCCAATTTCAAGATATCCCGGACCGGTAACAATCAGTTCGTCCATAACCTTTAGTTTTTTAATTCTGAACCGCGTCAGGGCATCCGGGTCATCACAGGGACAAAAACTACCATTGCCAAT
>CAYMSG010000561.1:0-2204 GCA_964392955.1 uncultured Chitinophagaceae bacterium
ACAAATCAATGTTAGCCCACCAAATTTTTGTTTAATATTTTCTTAAAAAGATTAAACACACTACGATTCAACCAGTTACAAAAAAATATCCCCCGAAATACGGGGGATATACGTATAAAAACTGTTTATAAGATTAAGACAAGCTGCCTAACAACTCATTTACTTCAGCAAGCGATTTCAGGAAGCGGATGTTGGAAGGCACCGCTTTTTTCTCAAATGTTTGAGCCAGCAAACCTGAAATTAGGATCTGCTGTTGGGGGAAACGGTTTTTGAGGTTGTTCAGAAACTTATCAAAATTGAACTCCTTCATTACGGTTGTAAGATGGGTATAGATATAATCGGGCTTTTTGAGCTCAACTACATATTCCATATCCTTCAACGGTACATTTGCACCTAGGTAAATCACTTTTACACCTCTGCTCTTCAACAAAAACTGGAGGAACAAAAGCCCAACTTCATGATGCTCGTTTTCCGGTAAGAAAAGCAACATTTTCGTTTTGAGCGAAAGCGGGGTAACAACACCATCAATTCCAACGATCAGTTTCTGACGGATAATATTCGTCATCAAATGTTCCTGCGCCGGGTTGATGTGATCGGTCATCCACAGAATACCAATCCGCTCCATGAAAGGAAATATGATGTACGTGATCGTTTTTTCAATCCCTCGTGCAGCAATATACTGGTCCAGCACTTTTTCAAAACTCTCCAGCTCCATGTCTACCATATGCTGGATTAGTTCGTTGATCATACGCTCCTGCTGGGCCTGCGGACCTGTAAGCGTTAATGTTTTTTCCCGCAACTCTTCATTGCTCATACGGTTGATATGAGAAATCTTGTAACCGTACTTATTCAGCAGGGAAATGTTCAGCAACATTTTTAATTCGTTATTGCTGTAGTAACGGATGTTGGTAGCTGTACGCTGTGGTTTTAGAAAAGAGTAGCGCTGCTCCCATATACGTATGGTGTGAGCTTTGATACCACTCAGATTTTCAAGGTCTTTGATTGTAAACTTGTTCATCGTGTCTTGCCTCCTGTGAAATTACAAACGCTGTTCAAAAAAGTTCGTAGCGCCGTGATTTTCTTTCAGAAAGCCCCGTTTTCAGGCCTGTTTTAACAAAGAATCATACAAAGATGACAAAGATTCCAATTCGGTTGATTTGGAAAAACGGGCGGCATCGCTTGCGGCGGCACCCGAGAGTTGTTCCCGCAATACACTGTTTTCAAGAAGGGAACGAAGCCCCTCAACCAGTCCGGCCTGGTCGGTTGCAAGAAGGCCGTTTTTGCCAGGCGTGATCAGTTCGGGAATACCTCCTGCAGGAGTTGAAAGCACCGGCTTACCGGCTGCTATGGCTTCCATGATCGACACCGGCGTTCCTTCGTTTAGAGATGTGAGCACGACAATGTCTAACCCGGCATACACGGCGTCCATATCTTTTCGCCAGGAGGTAAAAATGAAGTGGGCATTACTGTCATCTGCGGATGTAGTTGAAAAGCGGAACCCTTTTGCAAGGATGAGTTCCTGCAAAGCAGTTCGTTTAATGCCATCGCCAATAATAAAAAACCGGAGACGATGGGAGTTGCCAACCGATTCTATTACCTGCGCTGCCGTTTCAAGAAACAACTGATGATTTTTTACCGGCACCAGTCGGCCCACAATACCAATGGCAATGGTATCAGCTGTCAACTTGAATTCGTTCCGGAAACGGGTACGCTTGCTGCCATCTGTATCCTGAAACCAAGCTGTATCAATACCAAGCCGGATGAGCTGCAGCTTATCTGCTGATACAATTTGATAGGTATGGATGAGTTCTCGTTTGAGTGTTTCGCTGATGGCAATAATGGCGGAAGAAAAACCTGCCAGCCAGCGTTCAATACGAACAATGAGTGTTGAAACAGTGTTTGAAAAATACGAATGAAACACATGGCCATGAAATGTATGCACAATAACGGGCACCCGTAAACGATGCGCCGCCAGCCGGCCCAGTACGCCCGGCTTCGCACCATGTGTATGTACAATTTGTGGTTGAAACGTTTGAATGGCCTGCTTAATTTCTTTATAAGCACGCCAGTCGGTTCCCGGAATCACCGATCGTTTTAAAGAGTTGATCTTCTGAAACTGAAACCCTTTGTATTGATCCAGTAAATAATCAGCCGGTTCTTCGTCTGCATCGGGTGCACCGGCGAGTAACAGAATATCAAACCTG
>CAYMSG010000562.1:0-2204 GCA_964392955.1 uncultured Chitinophagaceae bacterium
AACCATACTAATGACGACTGCCAATGAAATCCTCAAGCAGATCAAGGAAAACGAGGCTATCAAAGAAAATCTCAATCGTCAGATAGAGGTAGTAAACCTGAAGCGTACGGAACTGGAAAAACACCAGGAAGAGCATATACGTCGTCTTGAAAAAATTGCCGGCTTAAGTGCAGAAGAAGCCAAAAATCAATTGGTGGAAAGCCTGAAACAGGAAGCGCACACAAGAGCGTTGGTGCTGCAACAGGAAATTATTGAAGATGCCAAGTTGAAAGCCAATAAGGAAGCCCGTAAAATTGTGATCCAGTCGATCCAGCGTACAGCGGCTGAACAAACAATTGAAAATACTGTAACCGTTTTTAACCTCGAAAGCGATGAGATCAAAGGACAGATCATTGGTCGAGAAGGACGTAATATCCGTGCCATTGAAGCCGCAACAGGTGTGGATCTGATTGTAGATGATACGCCTGAAGCAATCCTCCTTTCTTCCTTCGATCCGCTTCGTCGTGAAGTGGCCCGTTTAAGTTTGCAGCGGTTGGTAGCCGATGGACGTATCCACCCGGCACGTGTAGAAGAAGTGGTTGAAAAAACCCGCCGCCAGTTGGAAGAACAGGTAATGGAAATTGGCGAACGTACCGTTATTGAATTGGGTATTCATGGCATGCACAAAGAATTGATCCGGATGGTAGGCCGTATGCGTTTCCGTTCATCATACGGACAAAACCTGTTGATGCACAGTCGTGAAACCGCAAATCTCTGTGCAATCATGGCATCGGAACTGGGAATGAACCCGAAGCTGGCTAAACGTGCCGGCTTGTTACATGATATTGGTAAAGTACCTGAGGAAGAAACAGAATTGAGCCACGCATTATTAGGTGCCAAGCTTGCTGAAAAATATGGTGAAAATCCGGCGGTTGTAAATGCCATTGGTGCCCACCATGATGAGATGGAAATGCAGTATGTGATCTCCCCCATTGTACAGGCTTGTGACGCCATCAGTGGTGCACGTCCAGGTGCACGTCGTGAGATCATGCAGCAGTATTTGCAACGTATCAAAGACCTCGAAACCCTGGCGATGGCTTATCCCGGTGTTGAAAAAGCATATGCCATCCAGGCTGGTCGTGAGTTACGTGTAATTGTGGAAGCCGAAAAAGTAACCGATGCCGAATCAGATAAGTTAAGTTTTGAAATGGCGCAGAAGATACAGACTGAGATGGTGTATCCCGGCCAGATCAAAGTAACTGTGATCAGGGAGAAAAGAGCGGTGAATGTAGCAAGATAATCCTGTAGCGGGCACACTTGCATTTCGTTGCTAATAATTGATTTATGAGATACCTCCTGCTAACAGTATTTGTCGGCCTGAGCATTGCATCGGCTGCACAAAAGAAACAGTCGTGGGCCTTTCTGACATCACTTGAAATAAATGACCTCAGAACAATTGGTGGTGGCTTTTCAATACATCCCCCGGTTGGTGAGCATTTTTCAATAGGAGTAGGTGTAGATCTGGTAAGAGTCAGAAATATAGCGAAGAATGTTACACCTGTCTACATTGATGTACGGTACAAATGGTCGTTTAAACAAATTTCACCCTGTGTTTTTGCACAAGGTGGCCTTGCAGGTTATAACGAATTTTTGAATGGTCCAAGTACTGCAACCAGAACTGAGCTGAAAGGAAGAACATTTCTGGGAAGTGGTGTTGGTTTTTTGGTTGGCAGTCCCTCTGCTAAAATAAAACCATACTGGGCTTTTAAGTACAGAGTCTATCAGTTTGCAGAAACATTTACCCGATCAGCCGAACGTCCTGTTGTTTTGGAAAGAACCGAACAGGAGCAGTTCACATTTTCTGTAGGTATTCAATATTAGATTGTCCGGTTTGCAGCTAGGGGGCAGTTGCGGCCAATTTTTTTTCCAAATTCCTGCAAACAAATTACCAATTCCTCCAAAAACCCCCTACCTTTGCCGTCCTAAAAATTAAGAGATATGAACGCCGCTGTTGCATTTATACACGAACAATTAACTGTTGGGAAAGAACACCCCAAGTTTAAAGCAGGTGATAACGTTACCGTGAATTACAAGATAGTTGAGGGTGGAAAGGAACGTATCCAGGGTTTCCGTGGCGATGTGATCAAACGTCAGGGCCAGGGCGCAACTGCCACATTTACAGTGCGTAAGATCTCTGATGGTGTAGGTGTGGAGCGTACATTTCC
>CAYMSG010000563.1:0-2191 GCA_964392955.1 uncultured Chitinophagaceae bacterium
CGTCTGCTTCCGCTTACGTTCCAGTTCTGCTTTATCCTGTCCCAGCAATGTTGCCGTAAGTAATGTGCAAACAGAGAGTAATATGATTTTCAGCATAGGTATCATGTTTGATTGGTTACAAAAATAAGACTTGAAGCCTGAAAAGGGTTAACGCCCTGTTTTCGGAAAACGTATGCTTTATCAGATTCTTTTGAATTTTTTAGGAATTGCAAATGGAAAATTCATCTCTTCATTAAACTTGTAGTCTTTAAACTTCAACTCTACGTCCAGTTTCGTTTGCTGTAAAATTGTGATCTTCCGTTGTGTAGAAAATTGCACCCCGGTTTTTGTTTCATAATTATTATAGATCAGGTCGCAGGTACGGTTCAACGCAGGATCATTATCGTCCAGCTTACTTTTCTGAATGCTGAAATCTGTCCCAATCGACAAAAGATTTTTGAATAATGATGCATAACTCAACAGCGTATAACCATTGGCGTTATTGGTATAAGAAGTAATACTGTCTTTATTAAAAAAAATGGGATTGCCCACCAGCAGGTTCTGCAGATCCGCAAATGAAAACGGGATTTGACTCAGTTCCTGGATATGGCTTAACGGACGAACCTGGAAGGTATTGGCCAGTTTATCCAATACTTTAATACTGTCGTTACTGATGAGTACCCGTATCCCTTCAATACCAATATCATTACCAAGGGATATCCAGATAAGGCTGTCTTTCAACATCCGCACATTGGCCACAAAATCGGGCTGCTTGCCTTTGCTGTTACTGTAATCCACTTTTATCTTAGCAGAAAAGGTGCGGAACTCAATGTATTTCTGCTGCACATTGGTCAACACTTCGTTTACCATCCGAATGGTATCTTCCCTGGTAGGAATTTTTTCAACCGGTACTTCAGGAGCAGCAATAGTATCTTTTTTCACCATTGCCTGTTGAATTGTTTTGGTTGACTTGCAGGCCGAAAAAGCCATCAGCAACACACATGCAAAGAGTATTGAAAAAAATTGCTTCATTGTTTATTATTGTTTACCGGTGCTGCCGAATCCGCCAGTGCTACGTTCTGTTTGTTCCAGTTCAACGGCAAGGCTCCAATCAATTTTTTCTATTTTCTGAATCACCATTTGTGCAATACGGTCTCCATTGTTTACAGACTGTATTTCGTTGCTGAGGTTGATTAAAATTACCTTAATTTCTCCACGGTAATCAGCGTCAATGGTACCTGGTGTGTTTAAACAGGTGATCCCTTGTTTAATTGCCAGCCCGCTTCTGGGACGTATCTGCGCTTCGTACCCATCTTCCAAGGCAATAAACAATCCGGTTGGTATCAGCGCCCGTTCCAATGGTTGCAATGTAACCGGCTCTTCAACAAATGCACGAATGTCCATACCGCTGCTGCCTTCGGTTGCATAAGCAGGTAATGGATTGTTTGATTGATTAATGATCTTAACGGTCATGCGTTATTATTTTTCTAGCAATACAGTTGCATGGGCCACCAATCCTTCTTCTCTTCCAACAAAACCCATTTGCTCGGTAGTAGTTGCTTTTACCGAAACACAATCTGTATCCAGTTCAAGTATTGTAGCAATGGTCGATTGCATAGCTGCAATATAAGGCTTGATCTTGGGTGCCTGTAAACAAAGTGTACTGTCTACATTTACTACACGGTAACCTTTCTCTTTGATCTTGTCGAAACTTTGCTGCAATAATATTTTACTGTCAATGTCTTTGTAGGCAGCAGATGTATCCGGAAAATGTGTACCGATATCGCCCAATGCCAGTGCTCCCAGCATGGCGTCGCAGATAGCGTGCAGCAACACATCTGCATCACTGTGTCCGATTGCACCTTTGTGATGCGGTATTTCAACTCCACCGATAAAAAGTTTCCGTCCTTCTGCCAATTGATGATAATCAATGCCAGTGCCAATTCTGATTGTCATAATGTAAATAAAAAAGCGAAGGTAAACTACCTCCGCTTCTGACAAAATCTTTTCTCTATTCAATACATTACTGTGCTGCATCTCCACCAGCAGCATCTCCGCCTAAATCAAAAATGAGGCTGAAACGTGTTGTATTGCTTAATGGATTACGGTTGATTCCCTGGCCTGTTGGTACAAGATACGAGAAGTTAAATCCGAGTTTGTTGTATTTCACACCGGCACCTACACTAAAGAAGCGACGGTTGCCTTTTGTTCT
>CAYMSG010000564.1:0-2189 GCA_964392955.1 uncultured Chitinophagaceae bacterium
GTCTTTCAAACCACTGCTCTCTTGTACCTGCTTTTTCATTTTTACCTGTTTCATTGTGAAATAGATAATCGAGAATACGATCATAAATATGCCAATACCCGCAAATTCCTGTTTGCTTAAATTGGATAACAGCCAAACAATAGCGGAAGTAGCTAACAGTGGAACAATGATGCCACCGGGTACACGAAATGTATTTTCAGATGCGGTGTTTTTTCTCCGGAGCTTTACTGAAGAAAGTACAACACCCAGGTAAATGATCAACAAAGCTGCACTGGCAACAGTAGCAAGCTGTTTAAAGCCGCCGGAGATGGCCAGTATCAAACCCAACGAGGAATAAAATGCAATCGCAACATAAGGAGTAAAATATCGGTCGTGAACTTTGGCCAATTGCTTTGGCAGTAATCCATCTCTTGCACCGGCAAATAAGATCCGTGGAATAGAAAGTATTTCTCCACCCAATGCGCCCAGCATCGAAAGTGCACTGGCTGCAATAATGATGATCGCTCCCCACTTCCCCATTGCAATATTTGCTACTGCAGCCAACGGTGCATCTTTGTGCGCCGTAACAGTTGCACCAAGTACACCCTGTGTTACCAATTGAATGGAGATGTATAAAAGTAATACCGATGTTATACCTAAAAATATTCCCAGTGGTACAGTGCGTTTTGGATTTTTTATTTCGCCGCCATTACTTAAGGGACCATCTAACCCAATGAAAGCAAAAAATAAAAGCAGGGACGCTGCACCCACATTGCCCACGGTTGGATCAATTGTAAAACGTAAATTTTCAGGTGATAAAAATGCGGCACCGGCAATAACTACTGCAATCAATGGAATTAATTTCCCCAATGTGGCAAACTCGATCAGTCGTACACCATTTTTTACACTACGGATATTGATCAACGCAATGCTGCCAAACACAACCACAAGAAATGCAGCCCGGTAAAGTTGCTGACTTAAGAATGGAAAAAAATAGCTCAACGTATCTGCCAATGCATTGGCAATAGCTGCGTCTGATACAATACATCCTCCCAGCCAATAAATATTGTTCGCTAAAAATCCTGCGTAGGGACCAAACGCATTTTCAATATAACTGTACACGCCACCACTTACAGATGTTTTTGCACCTACTTCCGCAAAACAGAGTCCTATTAAAAAGATCAATGCACCACAAACCAGGTAAGCAAGAATAGCTGCGGCACCAAGATCTTGTGCAATGATTGCAGGAATGATAAAGATGCCCGAACCTGCGGTGATGTTGAGAATTGCCAATGAAAGAGATCGTACGCCGATTTCACGCTTCAGATTTTCGTTTGTTGAAACCGGGTTCATGCAGCTGGGTTGGGTATGCAATTATTTTGTTTCAAGAGATTTGGTAACAAGCTGTAACAGTTCTGCTATTTTGCTGTCATCCATCCAGCGGGTAACCACTACCAGATCGTGTTCCTGGTCAACGATAATATAGTTGCCACCATAACCTGCGGCATAGTATACTTTGGGAGAAATGCCTTTCCAGTTCTGTTCAGTATTTAACCACCACAGGTAACCGTAATTTTTATTTGCTGCAGATGGTTGTATGGCAGCGTTGATCCATTTTTCAGAGATCAATTGTTGATTTTTCCATTTGCCGTTTCGCAAAAACAACAAACCAAACCGTGCATGATCCAGTGTATTAATAAAGATGCCGCCGCCATGATGACCACCACCACTAACTGATTGCATCGTTAATCCATCAAGTGTTACAAACGAATTTTCATAACCAAACCAACGCCAGGTGGTAGAGGCGCCAATCGGATCCATGAGCTTTTCTTTCAGTACAAAAGGTAATGGTTTACGCCAAACCTGTAATAATGAATACGCAAGAAGATTTACACGCACATCGTTGTATTCGTAGTTCGTTCCGGGTTCAAGCAGCTTGCGGTTTTTCCAGTCATCGATTGTTCCTTCTCTTGGTGGACGATCGGCCCAGTCGTGTAAACCAAACAGTGTTCCGCTCCAGTCGCTTGATTGTGTAAGCAAATGATGCCAGGTAACTTTTGCATTATGCGGTCCTTCAAACAATTCATCCCACACGTACGCACCAACCCTGTCGTTTACGTTTTTGATAAGTCCCTGATCAACTGCTAAACCTGCAACAGTGGACAAATAACTTTTGGTTACACTAAACGTCATATCAACACGGGTTACAT
>CAYMSG010000565.1:0-2179 GCA_964392955.1 uncultured Chitinophagaceae bacterium
CTCGGTCCCGTTTTCGAAAAACTCGGTGGCACTGCAGGTGGTTATGCACGGCAGGAAAAACGCACCCCTCTTCCCACCAACAATGGATATGTAATTGCACCCGCTATTTGTTACGAAAGTATCTATGGCGAATACATGAGCCGCTATGTAAAAGCCGGCGCCAACATCATTGCCGTAATCACCAACGATGGATGGTGGGGCAACACGCCCGGCTATAAACATCATATGCTGTATGGAAAACTGCGTGCCATCGAAACACGGAAATGGGTGCTGCGCAGTGCCAATACCGGTATCAGTTGTTTTATTGATCCGATGGGTAACGATTTTGAATCACAACCATGGTGGACGGAAGCCACCATCAAAAAGAGTATCCCCGTCAACACGCAGCAAACATTTTTTGTACGTTTTGGCGATCTGCTCAGCAAACTGGCATTGATTTTATCTGCCATACTGTTATTCTTTGCACTCTTTCAAAGGTTCAGAAGTAAACAGTTGTAAAACATCTGGTAAAATTCACCGGTTTGTTACACAAACGGCTTTGACGGCCTGTTATTTTTTGTAATTTCCCGCATGCAACGAATCATAACAGAGGGCACTCATTCGCTATCCTACACAAGCACCGGAACCGGCGATACTATTGTGCTGATACATGGTTTTGGTGAAGACAGCCGCATCTGGAAGCAACAGGTTGCATATCTCAAACAATCGTATCATTTACTTATCCCGGATTTACCCGGTACCGGAGACTCGGCAATTGGCAATAGTGAATTATCGATGGAATCGATGGCCGCCATCATCAAACAAATGCTGGATGAAGAAAAGATCGATCGATGTATCATGCTTGGGCATTCAATGGGTGGCTATGTAACATTAGCATTTGCTGAAAACTACCCCGAACGTTTACGGGCATTTGGGCTGATTCATTCAACAGCGTATGCTGACAGCAATGAAAAAAAAGAAGTCCGGCAAAAATCAATCGGCTTTATCAAAGAACATGGTGCCGCCGAGTTCATGAAAACCACCATCCCTAATTTATTTTCGAAACGTTTCAACGAAGAGCAGAAACCGATTGTGGATGAACTCATTGAACAGGGCAATCAATTTACTGCTGAAACGTTAATAGCTTATTATACGGCCATGATCAACCGGCCCGACCGATCCCATATCCTGCAAAATGCAACGGTATCTGTTTTCTTTTTTATTGGCGAAGAAGACAAAGCAGTAAATCCAGCTGATTCATTAGAACAAACTGCCCTGCCTGCTGTGTGCATGGTAAAGCTGATTCCCGGCATTGCACATATGGGTATGCTGGAAGCAACAGATGAACTGAACAGAACCATTGGAGAATTTTGTACAACAGTAAAGGAACAATCACTGTAACCACAATTACATGAAACGAATTTTATTAGTCTTATCTATACTGTTATTTCTGCAGGAAACAAAAGCCGGGCATATTTCGGGTGGAGAAATGTATTATGTATATGTTGGTCCCGGTACTACCGGCAACAGTGTTTACCGTGTAACACTTCGATTGTTTCGAGACTGTAATCCCATCAATACAGGAGGCGGACAAATTGCAGAATTACCTATTAATGTGGCAATAGGTGTTTTCAACAGAGGAACAAATGCATCTGTCATTGACAGTATACTTGTACAACGAAGTCAGTTCAGCAGTTTTTCGTTACAAAATCCATTCAGTTGTATCATCAATGCACCGGCTGTTTGTTACGAAGTGGCACTTTACACCACCGAAATTCAGTTACCCATAAATACACAAGGTTACACCATTTCATTTCAAACATGCTGCCGGATCAATGGACTTTCGAATGTGGGAGGTTTTAACGCAGGAGCTACCTATGCTACCAATATTCCAGGCACGGCTATTCTTGGAAATGAAACCAACTCCAGTCCTGTATTCGACATAAAAGACACAGCCCTTGTATGCCGCAACAAACGCTTTGTATTACCCTTCAGTGCAACAGATCCTGATGCAGGTGATTCGCTGAGCTATAGCTTTTGCGAAGCTTACAACAGTACAGGCCCTTCTAACTCTTCAACAGTGAAACCAATCAACCCACCCTATCCATCTGTAAACTATAATCCGGGCTACAGCGGCAGTTCACCACTCGGCCCCAACGTTACCATCAATCCTGTTACCGGTGTTATTTCAGGAATTGCT
>CAYMSG010000566.1:0-2179 GCA_964392955.1 uncultured Chitinophagaceae bacterium
GACTGGAAATAACCAACCGACAAATTCTTTCCATCTCATTACCCATCAGCTTATCGTTGCTGGTGCCTTTTCTCAATTTCACCGCCAATAATTATTTTTTAAGTGGCCTTGGCGAAGGTGCGTTGGGCACTGCCGGTATTACGGGTGTGTACTTTTTGGTGGTGGCGGTCATTGGTAATGGCTTGAACAATGCACTGCAATCGCTCATTGCACGACGTGCCGGTGAGAACCGGCTGGAAGAGATCGGCAAATTATTTTCGCAAGGCATCCGGATTGCCTTCATTTTTGCAGCCATTGGTATTGCACTCACCTATTTGTTTGCACCGCTCATCTTTCATTCGTTTCTGCGAACATCAAGCGTTGAAACCACCGCTATTGAATTTTTAAAAATCCGGGTATGGGGACTTCCGTTTTTATACCTGTTTCAAATGGGCAATGCATTTTTGGTGGGTACCAATAACAGCAAGTACCTGATGATCGGCACCTTGTTTGAAGCAGGCGCCAATATTTTTTTCGATTACGGATTGATCTACGGACATTTTGGTTTGCCAGAACTGGGTTTCAATGGCGCAGCGTATGCTTCCATTATTGCGGAGATAACAGGAATGCTGGTCGTATTTCTGGTGATCATGATCAAGCGGATGCATATCCGGTTTCACCTGTTTCAGTCGTTGCGGTACAACAAACAACTCAGCAACCTGATTCTTACCATTTCTGCACCACTCATCGGACAGTTTTCGATCAGCATCATCAGTTGGTTTGTGTTTTATATTTTGATTGAACATCATGGCGAACGTGCATTGGCTGTATCGAATGTTATGCGGAATATTTTTTCACTGGCGGGAGTGTTCATCTGGGCTTTTGCCTCCACCACCAATGCCATGGTGAGTAATATTATCGGGCAGGGACGCAACAACGATGTAATGAAGCTGATTTACCGGATCATGTCGCTCAGTTTGCTGTCGGCGGTTTTTATGTTTGTGCTGTTCAATGTATTTGCGGTTGAATTGCTGTCGGTGTTTCAACTGTCGAAAGAATTTGTGGATGCAGCCGTACCGGTGTTACGGATTGTTACCACAGGCATGTTGTTTATGTCGGTATCGGTAGTATGGCTCAATGCAGTAACCGGCACAGGCAACACTAAAATGAATCTCCTTATCGAAGCCGTTACCATTGTACTCTACCTCATTTATATTTATGTAGTGCTGGAAGTGTATCAACTCAACTTGATGTGGGCATGGGCATCGGAACTCATTTACTGGAACAGTATTTTAGTAATGGCGTTTTTGTATATCAGAAGCGGGAAGTGGAAGGGGAAAGTGATTTAGTATGGATGCAATTGTGCAATCCAACAACCTGCCTGTCGGCTGGCAGGTCTAAAAAACGCATATAGAAAGTGACGAAAACCAACTCATTGGAAAATTAAGTGCTTTAAAGGAGTTGCGTATATTAGCGTGTTATGGGCAAGGCTAAAAAGACAAGAAAACGACAAACAGAATTTATAAATGGGGGCTTTTTCACAAATAACATTTGCAGACTATCCAGTTTTTGATAACAAGAACTGGTATTACCCCGAAATTGTAAATTCACTTTTTCTAACAGACGACTTTGTTAGAGAAAAAAGAGAATATTCAACAAGAAATCGTTTAGTTTGGGGAGATGCATATGAAAACGAGAAAGGGACTTTTGAATTTAAAGGTTATAGACAAACGGTCAAGGTTTGCAGAGACCGTTTAGAAATTTTTGGAGCATCTATCAAGAAGGCAAAGAAAGACTTTCAAAAAGGAAAAAAAATATCTCGAGAAGAAGGCTTTTACAATTTCTCTCTAAGTAGCATAACATACGACCAATATTTGGCTGAGATTAAAAGCATCATTGACTCTAAGGAAATAACTTATGACCAATTAAATGTAAATTTTAGAGAAAGTTTGACATCGAGAGATCTGGGTATTTACGGTTTCTCATTGTACAGTCATTTGTACTCAATATTGAGCGTTTTGTCGGATAATGATATTGTTGAGTATGACTTGACAGATGTAATTAATGGTGGTTGGGTAGACGAACACCAAGCAAAACTGGTAGATTGTGAAAAAATAATCATACTAACAGAAGGTAAATCAGACGTTGAATTTATCTCTAAAAGCATTGAAAAACTATATCCGCATTTAAAGGACTATTA
>CAYMSG010000567.1:0-2172 GCA_964392955.1 uncultured Chitinophagaceae bacterium
GTTACCACCCGATCGGCACCAAACCAGATAGCAAGAATGCCTGCCAGCACAGCCACCTGGTGCATCACTAACAGGCTGATAAATGTTGATGTTGCAGTGGGCTCCAGTTCGAATGCCATAAATGTTTTGATGACCGATAACCCTGCAAATACAATAAAGGCAATCCCAAGGCTGAACCATTTGGGTTCTTTCTCCAATGAAATATTCCGCTTTTGAATCCACACACCAAATGAAAAGAAAAACAATCCACGGAAATCAATGAACGGAATATTGATGACAGCTACAAAAAATAAAAGAAACGTAAACGGCAGCCAGATATACGGCAACTTCACCACCATCCAACGGATAGCCGGATAAATGAGATTGAAAAAAAACAGCGCCATGATAAACCATAACTGGTAAGAAATGGGGCGAAACAGCAAGCGTTCCAACATACCTGCCATTCCGATTTCGGTGTATGGAATGTTTTCACCTAACTGATCGATGCCCGCTGCATATACAACATTGGCCGTGTAAGGAAACTGCTGCAGCAAAAATGTAAACAACAATCCAAATGCACTCCACATAAAATAGGGAATGATCAATGAACGAAACCGGTTCTTTACCTGCTGACGATACGGCCGGTGATCGTACATAGCGTAGAGATAACCCGATATCATAAACAACATGGGGATACGAAAGCGAAGCAACCCGTTGGCGATGAAGTATTCAAAAAAACTGGTAAAGGTCAACGGCTCGGCTACAGTACTGAAAGGAGCGAGATAGGTATCGTTTAAATTATAGCCGTGCACATACGCCAGCAACCCGATACATATAAATGTAAAGAAGCGGAATTTCTGGCTGAGTGAACGGGTCATATATTATGGATTGAGAGGTACTGTTACTACAACTTCTGTTCCTTCTCCCTGTTTTGAAATTAATTCCAGCGATCCCTTCAACGCATCGGTTCGTTTCTGCATATTACCCAATCCGTTTCCACCATCGGCCGATTTTACATCAAAGCCGATACCATTGTCTTTTACACGCAATACAAGTTTTGTTTTTTCAACAGACACATGTACCAGTGCTTTGCTGCATTTTGAATACTTGGCCGCATTGTTCACTGCTTCTTTAAAAATAAGAAAGAAATCCCTGCGGCCTTCCATATCAATTTTTGCTTCATTCACTTCTTCATCGGCTTTAAACTCCAGGTCAATATCTTTGGCTTCAAACACACTGGTGGCAAACTCCCGCATACGGGCTACTACTTTCTGCATACTGTCGTTGGATGGTTTGATGGCCCATACAATATCATCCATGGCTTCCATCATCCGCTGACTGTTATCGCTGATCTTGTTGATATACTCCCCTGTTTTCACCGTATCTGTATTCAGCTTTGCTTTTGCCATGGAGCTAAGAATATTGATGGTGCTGAGGGTGCTGCCCATATCATCGTGGAGATCACGGGCCACACGGTTGCGGATTTTTTCCACTGCAAAATAGCGATGCAACCGAAGACGGTGCATACTGTAAGCAATCAATGCCACCACTACAAGTAATGTAGCTATAAACCATTTGGTTCGCCAGAAAGGGGGCTTTACATAAATACGCAACGAGCTGATATTTTTGGAGATCATCCCATCCAGGCTTTCGGCTTTCACCATAAATGTATAGTGCCCCGGTGGCAACGCTGTAAAGGGAACCGACAACCGATCGGCCCTGATCCAATCGTTGTGCAGTCCTTCCATTTTATAATAGTAAATAAACTTGTCACGGTTTTTGTAATCAAGACAGGCAAAGCTGATCATGAAATTATTCTGATCAGGCATTAATCGTATTTCCGGTAAACGCTGTAACGAATCGAGCAATTGATATTCGCTTCCCAATAAAAAATCGGTGATGGTCACATCCGGCGGTGGTGTACTTCTCCGAAATGTTTCTGGCTTAAAAAACAACAAACTGTTGGCACCGGTAAACATCAGGTATCCCTCGCTGCAGATATAATCGGCCTTATCAGATGATTCAGCTATGAGTATCCCATCCTTTCGTCCATAGCTTGTAAACCGTTTCCGTTTGTGATCGTAGCGGGACAAGCCTTTGTCAGTTATGATCCACAAATAACCGCTGTTATCCAACCTCAGTCGTTTAATGGAATTAGAAGGTAATCCTTCCCGAAGTGAGACCTGCTCTACT
>CAYMSG010000568.1:0-2168 GCA_964392955.1 uncultured Chitinophagaceae bacterium
ATATAAAGATCAGTTATAACTGTTCTTATTCTGCGCTCTTGCTTTCGTCTGCACCGCCATCCAACTTTTTCTTCAGATCGGCGAGAACACCTAAGTCGCCAAGTGTGGTTTTCTCCACTTTGCTTTGCATTTCCTTCACCGCTTTTTTGGTGCGGGCTGCATCAGCTTGTTTTTCTTTCATCTCAGCGTTCTTTTCATCAGCAATTGCTTTTTCCCAGATACGTGCATGACTGATCACTACACGCTTTTCGTTACGATCGAATTCGATCACTACGAACTGTGCAGTTTCATCGGCCTGTACCTGCTTACCATCTTCCTTGTTGAGGTGACGGTTTGGAGCGAAACCTTCGATACCGTAAGGTAATTGTACAATAGCACCTTTATCATCTTTCTTCACTACATGACCTTCGTGAACGGTGCCGATTGCGAATGTTTCTTCCAATGCATTCCAGGGATCTTCTTCGAGTTGTTTGTGACCCAACTGCAATTTGCGATTCTCCTTATCAATGCTGAGGATCATTACATCAATATCCTGTCCAACCTTCGTGTATTCACTTGGGTGGTTGAAACGCTTGGTCCAGCTGAGATCGCTGATGTGGATCATACCACCGATACCTGCTTTCAATTCAACAAACACACCGTAAGGAGTAATGTTCTTCACCAAACCCTTGTGCTTGCTTTCTACAGGGAATGTATCTTCAATTGTGCTCCAAGGATCCTGGCTCATTTGCTTAATTGAAAGACTCATCTTACGGGCGTCTTTATCAAGCGTAACGATTTTTGCTTCGTGCTCGTCACCCATTTTGAAGAATTCTTTTGCATTCACCGGTGTGTTTGCCCAGCTGATTTCACTTACGTGAACCAGACCTTCAACACCTGGCATAATTTCCAGGAATGCACCATAATCTTCAATATTCACCACTTTTCCTTTTACGGTATTACCTTCTGCGATTTCTTCGCTGAGTGTATCCCAAGGATGCGGCGTCAATTGTTTCAGACCAAGGCTGATACGTTTTTTATCATCATCGAAGTCGAGAACTACAACGTTCAATTTCTGATCCATCTTCAACACTTCTGTTGGATGGTTGATACGGCCCCAGCTGATATCAGTGATATACAACAAGCCATCAACACCACCCAGGTCGAGGAACGCACCGAAATCGGTGATGTTCTTGATTGTACCTTCCAGTACCTGACCTTTTTCCAGTTTACCCATGATCACCGCACGTTGTGCTTCAATATCGCTTTCGATAAGGGCTTTGTGACTCACAACAGCGTTCTTAATGGTTTCGTTGATCTTCACCACTTTAAACTCCATTGTTTTACCAACAAACTGATCGTAATCGGTAACAGGCTTCACATCAATTTGTGAACCTGGTAAGAATGTTTCCATTCCAAACACATCAACGATCAATCCACCTTTTGTTTTGCTGGTAACAGTACCGGTAACAATTTCACCTGTTTTATGTACTTCCATAATACGCTCCCATGCACGTGTAATGCGTGCAAGCTTGCGGCTCAGGTGTAAGTGACCTTCTCTGTCTTCTTTCTCTACCACCATTACTTCAACAGTGTCGCCGATTTTCAAACCGGGCAAATCACGGAACTCGTTCAATGAAACGAGACCATCACTTTTGAAGCCGATGTTTACTACAACATCCGTTTTTGTTAATGCCACAACCTGGCCATCAACAATTTCAGCATCGTTTACCTGCTTGAATGTGCCATCGTAAACAGCATCATACTTTTCACGTTCTTCTTTGCTGTAGATTGCTACGTTGCGCTTGTCAACGCTCCAATCAAAATCATCATGTGCAGTTTGCACAGCCACAGGTGCAGTTGTTGTCGCTGTAGATGTTTCGGCAACTGGTGTTGCTTCCACGTTCTCCTGTGCATCAGCGTTTGAGTTAACAATTTGATTTTCTGACATAAAATAACCCCGATTTGTTTAGTTGATTCGGGGGTGCAAATGTAGGCTAAAAAGCTGGTGGGGCAAGGGTTTTCAGGTCTGTTTTTTACGTGAAAAAGAAGAAAAACGGGGCTTTCGGCAATTTGCACCCTGTTGAGCCGTAGTTCCGGCCATTCGCTTATAGTCCCCCGCTGTTGGCGGGGGAGCTACCGCTGCTGTCCGGCAGCCCTTCACCAGCAAAGATTCCATTATATGGCAG
>CAYMSG010000569.1:0-2164 GCA_964392955.1 uncultured Chitinophagaceae bacterium
CATGGACTGTGGACTATTGACTATTCATGTTTGATCTGCAAAGATAATGGACTGAAACGGCTTGCCTGTTTTTGCGTTTTACGGCTGATAACATTGTAATAACATGACTGAAATGAGGCTTGGGCATCATGCAAATTATTTTCTGAAACCCTTTGCCAGAAAGGGTTTTAAGATTTCGTTTCGAAATTTAAGGCCATAAAATGAACCGATTCTTGACTTGTGCAGGGTTTTGCCGGGATGTACTTTTGTATTGTCAATCAAGTAACACACTTGCTTTCATCCGTACCAACGATCTCCGGAAATCAATTGACAACACAGCTTGCTCCAAGCGATACTTGCTCCAAATTTACTGCGATACTTGCCTGTAGAAAAAGTAACAGTATTCGTAAAAATTTAAAACATAAGAAACATGAAACAGACAATGAAAAATGCAGTAATCGGTTTATTTACCATTTTAGCAGTAACAACAGGATTCACCGCTTTTGCTAACGGCAACAATGATTCAACTCCAGCAGCGGAATTAAAATTGATCGGTCGTGCAGACAATCAACCGGTATTCCAGTTGAACCTCAACAACAAGGAAAATGAAAAGTTTGTTGTAGTAGTAAAAGATGAATACGGTGTTATTCTTCACCAGGAAGTGATCAGCGGAGTAAACATTACACGTAAGTATCAGTTGAACACAGAAGAACTGGATGGTGTGGGTGTTATATTTGAAGTGATCAGCTCTAAAACATCAAAAATGGCTGTATTCAATATCAAAAACAACACACGTGTGATCAACGAAACAGCAATTGTTAAAAATTAATTCAGTAAAACAGATTTAATACAGATCGTGTTAGGGTTGCTTTGAAAAAGCAACCCTTTTTTTGTTAAAAAATATGATCTGTGTCATAGAAAGCAGGATAAAAATCATTCCTATCAATTGTTAGTATGCCTTATTTTTGCAGCACAAAATCGGCATATGAAACAAAAACCAATCTTACTCACACTGGCATTGCTGATAGGGTTGTTTTCCAATGCTCAGTTGAAAGTCCACGCCTCGGGTAACCCACCCATGCACCCGGTTGATATTTCAGTGTTCACGTTTGGGAAGTCGTTATTTTCATCGTACCCGTTTGATTTACCGGGTGAGGGAAAAATTACCGGCGAAACTTCGAATGGTGCTCATTTCACCGGTACCGTAAAACGTGGAAAACTGAACGGTGCCTGGCAGAGTCATTATGCCAACGGTAAACTGATGGATGAAGGCCAGCTGATCAAAGGTATTCCCAACGGTGAATGGAAAGTATGGAACAGTGCCGGTCAACTTATTGCATTGCGTACCTACAGTGCCGATCTGTTTCATCGCATCAAACGGGAAGTAAGTTTAAATCATCCTAAGCAAACTTCATATGCATTAACGGCACGCTATAAAAAAGAAGGAAGAGATGCGGTGAAATTTTTACATGCCGGGTCTTCGTTCATTCAGCAACGTAAAATGCGTACCAACGATTTGCAGGAACTTGTATCGGCCAACAACAGCGATCCTGAACATTATCATCCTGCATTCAACGAATGTTTGCACCATGGATTATACATGAACTTTTTTGATAACGGAGTTACAAAAGATTCGGGCTATTACAAAAATGGCTTGCGTGATGCTGTGTGGATGCACCGCACCAGCGATGGTGTTTGGCAAGGTGCTTATAAAAACGGTGTCCGCATCAGCCAATGGAAATTGTACAACGAAGCCGGTAAACTCCGCCTCATCATTTTCTACAATCAAAATGGAAAAGAAGAAGGACGGAAGAAGATGGGATGATGGGAATAAAAAATTGAAAATGATAAATGAAGAATGAAAAAGTGCAAGGCAGCAGATTGAAAAAATGCAGAAGCTAATAAGTTTAAAAGTTAATAGCTTAACAATATAGACTCTCCAAAAAAATGTCAGGCAACTATTGTTAGTTGAAATGGAAGAATCAACAGCAGATAAAAGAGATGCAGCTCCGCTCCCTCTCTTTTGGAGAGGGAGTAGGAGGGTGAGGTTTACATAAAAAACTTTGCATAAAGGATCATTAAGCCATACATCACCGTCATTATAAAAATGCCGATGGCGGTTTTATCACGACGTCCGTTAATGAAGATGGTAAACAACACAATGTTTGCAATCAGGCATAAACTG
>CAYMSG010000570.1:0-2154 GCA_964392955.1 uncultured Chitinophagaceae bacterium
CAAAGCAAGCAGGAAACAGCTGTTAGTAATGCCGTTGAAAAACTACGCACAGCAATGATTAGTGGTGAACGTGCTGCACTCGAAGCCATTGCAGCCGATCAACTCAGTTATGGACATTCAAGCGGTTTGGTTGAAACAAAAACGCAGTTTGTAGAAAAGATTGCCAGTGGCTCTTCCGATTTTGTGACGATCGATTTGAAAAACCAAACTGTTACAGTGAGTGGTAATACTGCGATTGTTCGTCATGAATTACATGCAACCACCAATGATAACAACAGGCCAGGTGAAGTACATCTCAAAATTTTACTGATCTGGCAAAAGCAGGGCAAGGAATGGAAATTGTTAGCACGCCAGGCAGTCAAAATCACCCCATAAAGCAGACAATCGTACTCCTGCACCGGTTATTCAACCTGTAATTTTATATGGTTGATTTTGAATCATTTTTACGCAACTGTTCCCGGTAACGATTGCGTAAATAAACCCCTGTTTTTACTTGAATATACTGCTACATAAGGGTAAAATTGTACACTCGAAACCTGCGCCAATTCTATTCCTTAACGATTCAACGATGTCATGAAAAAAATCAGTCTTCTTCTTTCATTTATTATTACTGTTTTCGCAGCTGCTGCACAGTTTGGTGCAAAAATGCCTGTTGTTATAGCTCCCAAGTTCAAAAAAGATACCGTTAACATCAAAAAGTTCGGCGCTGTTCCCGATGGCAACACACTCAATACAAAAGCAATCAACAATGCCATTGATGCCATCAATAAAAAAGGGGGAGGTGTGGTGTTGGTTCCTTCAGGTTTGTGGTTAACAGGCCCGGTAGTGTTGAAAAGCAACGTTAATCTGCATTTGGCTGCAGGTGCTACTTTATTATTTACAGATGATAAGTCGCAGTACCCGTTGGTAAAAGCCAATTACGAAGGGTTGCCACAAATGCGGAATCAATCGCCCATTTCTGCAACTGGTGCGAGTAACATTGCCATTACCGGTAAAGGAATTATTGATGGAAACGGTGATGTATGGCGTGCTGTAAAAAGCGATAAGCTTACGGCCAGTCAGTGGAAGAAAAAAGTAGCAACGGGTGGTGTGCTGAGTGAAGATAAAAAAACATGGTATCCATCAGAAGCCTTTTTGAATGCAAGTAAAGGTCCTGCCAATCCGGGCGAAATAAAGCCCGAAAGAGATGCGGCTTATTACGAAAGCATTAAAGATTTTTTACGCCCCAATATGGTGTTGATCACCAATTGCAAATACATTTTACTGGAAGGTGTAACCTTCCAAAACTCAGCCGCTTGGTGTTTACATCCGTTGATGAGTGAGCACTTAACTGTTCGCAACATCTTCGTGAAAAACCCCTGGTATGCGCAGAATGGTGACGGTATTGATGTAGAAAGCTGCAGCAATGTACTGATTGAAAATTCCGTGTTTGATGTAGGCGATGATGCGTTGTGTATGAAGAGCGGCCGTGATGCAGAAGGCCGTAAGCGTGGCATGCCTACGCAGAATGTGATTGTCCGTGGCTGTACGGTGTACGCATCGCATGGAGGATTTGTAATTGGTAGTGAAATGAGTGGTGGTGCAAGAAACATGTATATCAGTAATTGCACCTTCATTGGTACTGATATTGGGTTGCGTTTCAAAACAACACGTGGCCGTGGCGGTGTGGTGGAAAATATTTTCATCAAAGACATCTACATGAAAGATATCCCGGGCGAAGCCATCCTGTTCGATATGTATTACATGGCCAAAGACCCTGTGGCACTCGTTGGTGAAAAACGGGAACTGCCGAAAGTGGAATTTAAACCGGTTGATGAAACAACACCGGTATTCAAAAATTTCCATATCAGTAATGTGTATTGCAATGGTGCAGCCAAAGGCATTTTTGTGAGAGGATTACCTGAAATGCACATTAAGAATATTGTTTTTGAGAACATGGTATTGCAGGCCGATAAAGGAATCGATATCCAGGAAGCAAGTGGCCTCAGCTTCAAAAATATACAAGTGATCTCGGCTGAAACAAAACCGGTAATCGATATTCTTAATAGCGATCATCTTGCATTCGATAAGATCACATATAAAGATGGAAGTGAAGTATTGTTTCGCATCAGTGGCGACAGGAGTAAAACCATCACTATCAAAAATACAACTGCT
>CAYMSG010000571.1:0-2149 GCA_964392955.1 uncultured Chitinophagaceae bacterium
ACTGTAGGCTCCAAGCGGATTTATTGTTAACCCACATTGCAGGGCCACCCCTGTAACTTTCTGATATTAAGAAGTATCAATTTTGAAAATTTCGGCAGGGGGGACTACGGATTTTTTACGGTAGAATGGCACATATTTATATCCCATCATATCGTAAATTTCTTTCACCTTTGAAGTTGGTTCGGTACATTTGCGTACAGATATCACCATGTTGTCTATGTTTGTGATGCTTGTGGTAACGCATTTTTGTGTGTTCATAACCCTTGTAATCTCCCTCCAGTCAGAATGAAACGCTTTTTGTTTCAACTGGTACCTGATTGTTGAAACCAGCCAGTATGCCAGTAAGCCCAGGTGAAGGTGTGCCATCGAAGCATCATCGGTTTTATGGTATATTGGCCGCAGGTCGAGGTCGCTTTTTAATACCCGAAAAGTACTTTCGATCTCTCTTATTGTATTGTAAATGAACCAGAGTGTATTTTCTTGTTTTTCGTCTAACGAAGTCCTTAGAAAATATATGCCTGCTTTTTTGTCCGGGTCATCGCCTTTTTTATGTGCGCATGCCACGCCGGTTGCAATGCCCTGCCCATTGTCCGTAACAGTGATGTCATAATATTTGTGCACCGAGGGGTACTTTTGTTTCAGGCGGCCTATTCTTTGGTGCACCTTGTCTAACTTTTTGGTTCCCCCTTTTTTGCCAATGCCGGCGCATATGTTTTGGATGCCTTCCTCGAAGCGTTGGGACAGCAAACCGTTCATGCTGTTTTCTTTCAGGGCTTTTGCATGGCTTTTCACCCATAAATAATGGTCGTTGTCCCTGGTGCAATTTACCTTTAGCAGTTCTATGGGGTGCTTTCTTTTGTCGTGTATAACTACCGGGGTACTGTTGGTATCGGCATGATAATCTTTCAGGTTTGAACGCGAAACGCATAAATATTCATACCCTTTCTCCCTGAGCATTTTTATATTGCCGTCGGTGGCAATGCCGGCATCCATGACAACAATTGGTTTGCGCCCCGAAAATGATGTTTCCCGGGAGAGCGCTTCCACTACTGTGCCCAGTGTTTTGCTGTCTGTCATGTTGCCCTCAAAAATATTGGAGTATTTTAAAAAACCTTCCCTGTTGATAACCAAGGCCAGGACAACCAGGCGGGCATCGCTGCGTTTTTCTTTGCTACGCCCGAATTTAGCCAGCCGGCTCCCCCTCATTTGCCCTTCAAAATAAGTGTTCGTGAGGTCGTACAAAATAATTTTGTCTTCCAAATCGAACAGTTCGTTGGTTTGCCGCGAAAGGTATTGTTCCAGCTTGTCTTTTACCGAATACAGTTGATGTGATATGGAATACAGCTTGTCTTTGTTTATCTTTTCGCGGTCAAATGAGGTTAGTTCGCAAATGGCAGAGTTCTCTTTTATGTACGATGCGGTTTTTAGTTCTGAAGCCGGATAAACGGCACGGCTGACAATATGTGTGCAGGCCAGCGATACTTTATCTTCCGTCCAGCCCTCCTGCTGTAAAAAAGCGCCTATCCCCAACTGGTCGAAAGCTTGCTTGCAAAGCCACTCTGCCCCAACTTCACGGGCATCGCTGTTTTTTAGGCTCGATATGTCCACCGTTTCCCACTCTGCCCCTTCACGGGACACATCATAACTTCCTTTCTTTTTTATCCCGTTGTAAAAATACAAGGCAAGCTTTTCTACTTTTTCTTCAATCGCACCGATTGAAAGATAGTTTACACCATATTTTAGCATTTCTTCGATACGCAGGGCAAGTTGCTTCTTCTGCCCCTCTTCAGGTAGTTCGTCTAACTTGCCGAGACCAATGATGGTGCGGTGGCGGATGTGCCCGTCAAAACGGTAACTTTCGCACAGGCGGTAAACGGTGTACCGCTCTTTGGTGGTCTTGTTGTATTTTGGAAACGGCTTGATAAACATACTGCAAGTTTACAACCTAACTTGCTAATTGTCAACACTCCAGGTAGGACTACATTGGAAAAGCAAAAACAAGGCAAATCAAAAACACCCGAGAACCAACCAAATGCAAATACCGTGAGTTAAAATTGTTGATAAAAACAGGGGTTATCAACAGATTTTTATAATTTTGGGGAGAGAAACTCGCAATGTGGGTTAAGGAGGATTTGAACCCGATGGTATT
>CAYMSG010000572.1:0-2148 GCA_964392955.1 uncultured Chitinophagaceae bacterium
CACTCCATGAAAAGTTTACCAATCAAAGCAATGGATTTTTCTATCTCAATTTTGCAGAAGCGCAAAAGAAAGGTTGGTTCCTGAAAGTGTATCACAAACTGCTTGAGTTGAATATCGACTTGCTCGGTATTGACTTGATGAAACATTTCCGTTACTCGCCGCATATTGCAGAAACGATCATCAGTAAACAGGAAGTGGAAGGGAACTGGATTTGCGTAGCCATGACGGTGAAGTTTGGAAAAGAAGCGATACCATTAAACTATCTGCAAAAAAGTTTAATGAACGGACAGAAAGCCGTGATGTTGAAAGATGGAAGCCTGGGTGTGTTGGGTGAAGAATGGTTGAAGCAATACGGCATGATGATCCGTCACGGTAAAGTGCGTAAAGAAGAATTGCTGGTGCCGAAGTGGTTGCTGATGAGTGAAGCAACAGGCGAAGCATCTGCAGATGCATCAATCAAAACAGATATCAGTGCAACATGGTACAGCAAATGGAAGCAATGGGAAAAACAGGAAGATGCATTGTATGCACTGCCCAAAGGATTAACTGTTGAGCAGTTGCGTCCCTATCAACAGAAAGGATATGAATGGTTGCGTTTGTTATCAGAGATCGGCGGCAGCGGTTGTTTGGCCGATGATATGGGATTGGGAAAAACATTACAGACTATAACTTTTCTCTTACATAAAATTGAAGAGCAACCAATGGATCAACACCTTGTTGTTGCTCCTGCAAGTTTGTTGTACAACTGGCAAAAGGAATTAGAAAAATTTGCACCAGATGTAAAGGCGGTTGTGTTTCATGGTGCAGGCAGAGATGAAGAAGAATTGAAAGATGAAACAAACCGCATCATCATTACCAGCTATGGAACATTACGACAGGATGTTGAACTGCTGCAAACTATTCCGTGGAATACGGTGGTGGTGGATGAAAGTCAGAATATCAAGAATCCATCTGCACAAATAACCAAAGCAACATGGCAGCTTGTTGCAAAAACAAAAATTGCATTGAGCGGTACACCGGTGATGAATGGCACAGGCGATCTCTTCAGCCAGATGCATTTCCTGTTGCCCGGTTTGTTGGGCAGCAACGAATTTTTCAGAAGAGAATATGCGATTCCTATTGAGCAAAAAGCTGATGCAGAAAAAGCAGCTGCTTTGCAAAAACTCATACGCCCTTTTGTATTGCGCCGAACCAAAGAACAGGCAGCACCTGATCTTCCTGCAAAAACTGAATCGATTCTCTGGTGTGAAATGGAAGCGGATCAGCGTGCAGCGTACGAAAGCATTAAAGAAAATGTGCGTGGCAATATTTTAATGGACATCAGCGAAAACGGGTTGAACAAAGGCAAGATGAGTGTACTGGCTGGGTTGACAAAGCTCCGCCAGATCTGTAACAGTTGCGAATTGGTTACGGATGAAGATGTATTTGCGTACGACAGTATTAAAACCAAAGTGCTTATTGATGAATTGAAAACCATTATACCGCAGCATCGTGCATTGGTGTTTAGCCAGTTTACTTCCATGCTCGATTTGCTGGAACGTGATCTGGAGAAAGAAGGCATTAAATACATCCGTCTTGATGGACAAACAAAAATTGCTGAACGGCAGGAATTGGTCTCCGAATTTCAGCATGAAGAAAGTGATGTAGCGGTATTCCTGTTGAGTTTGAAAGCTGGTAATGCCGGTCTTACATTAACCGCTGCGGATTATGTCTTCCTCTTCGATCCATGGTGGAATACTGCTGTGGAAAACCAAGCCATCGACCGAACACATCGTATCGGTCAGCAATCGCAGGTATTTGCCTACCGTATGATCTGCAAAGACAGTATTGAAGAAAAGATCATGAAAATGGCCGCGGGGAAAAAGAAATTAGCGGAGGATCTGATCACAGCCGAAGAAGGATTTGTAAAGAGTTTAACGCTGGATGATATTAAATATTTGTTGGAATAATTGTCTGAACCATGATTTATTGGATGTAAGGATTTAGAAGATGTTTTGATGAGTTCTGATCTTGCACTATAGTTCATATAATTTGTAGAATCGTTTATCAAGGCGTTCTCCCCTCCCGGGAGGGGTTGGGGTGGGTTTAACAGAAAAAACAATATTATTGTGCAGCAAATATATATATGAAAAAAGCGCTTCCATATCT
>CAYMSG010000573.1:0-2144 GCA_964392955.1 uncultured Chitinophagaceae bacterium
ATCAAACTGCTGCATTTTGGGCTAAAACGACCAAAGGTAATTACAGGTGTAGCTATTGCATTAATCATCGCTTCCATCAGTATTATCCCATTTTTTGGTACAGAGTTTTTACCGCCTTTTAATGAAGGCAGCTTTACTGTAAACGTATTGGCCCCGGCTGGCACTTCGCTGGAGGAAAGCAATAAGCTTGGCACAATAGCAGAGCAACAAATTTTGAAGGTACCTGAAGTAGCTCTTACCTCCAGACGAACCGGCAGGGCTGAATTAGATGAACATGCCGAACCACCAAGTTACTCAGAAATCGATGTTGCTTTAAAACCCGGAGGCCGAAGCAGAGCAAAAGTGCTTGAAGATATAAGAAACAATTTGTCCGTATTAAAAGGCACTACAGTAAACATTGGACAACCTATTTCTCATCGTCTTGACCATTTACTTTCAGGAGTAAGGGCACAGGTGGCAGTTAAAATATTCGGAAACGATCTATTAACCCTCCGTTCAAATGCCGAACAACTAAAATCAATTATTTCCAATGTACCGGGTGTGGTGGATGTGCAGATTGAAAATCAGGTAATGGTTCCGCAGTTGATGATTAAACTTGACCGTATGGCTGTGCAGCGATACGGCTTGCAGGTAGGAAATGTGGCGGATGAACTGGAAATATTTTACAATGGTAAAGTAGTAAGCCAGATAATTGACGGGCAGAAAAGTTTTGATATTGTATTAAGAACTGATGACAGTACAAGAAAAAATATTGAAGCAATCCGCAATACTCAAATTGCAGCTTCAGATGGTTCATTGATACCGCTGCAACAAATTGCAAAGATTGAATTGGAGAACAGCATCAATGCAGTTAATCATGAAAACACGCAGCGTCGTATTGTTGTTTCTGCCAATGTGCAGGGCCGTGATCTCGGAAGCACTGTAAATGAAATGCAGGAAACAGTAAAGAAAGAATTGCCCTTACAGGAAGGCTATTATCTGCAATGGGGCGGTCAGTTTGAAAGCCAGCAATCAGCATCTAAATTAATTACCATACTCAGCATTTTTTCAGTAGCAGGTATATTCCTTGTTTTGTATAGCCATTTTAAAAGCAGCAGAATTGCGTTGCAGATTATGCTGAACATCCCACTGGCTTTAATCGGCAGTGTAATTGCAGTAATGCTTACCGGTGGTGTTTTTTCTATTGCAACAATGGTGGGCTTTATTACACTTACGGGTATTGCTTCCAGAAACGGCATTATGATGATCAGCCACTACATCCATTTAGTACAGCATGAAGGTGAAACATTTGGAGACAAAATGATCATCCGAGGTTCACTGGAGCGATTAGTGCCGGTTTTGATGACCGCATTAGTTGCCGCTTTTGCATTGATACCGCTAACGATGGATGCAACTGCCCCAGGCAAAGAAATCTTGTATCCTGTCGCCACTGTTATATTGGGCGGATTGGTAAGTTCAACACTGCTGGATATGATCGTTACACCGGTAGTGTTTAAGCTGTTTGGAGAAAAGGCACTTAAAAAATATTTGGAAACGCATCAAAATAAGGATCTGGAATAATCAATCAACAACAGAGTAATATACCGGCTGATATAGTAAAATGAGTAATAGCAAATTCATACCGGCACTCAGGTTCAAATGGCTTACGCCTTTGTATGATTTTTTTCTTGCAGTTACTATGCCTGAGAAAAAAATCAAACAAAATCTCATTAAAGCTGCAAATATCTATGTCGGTGCAAAGCTGCTTGATTTTGGTTGTGGCACTGCTACATTAACTATCATGGCAAAACGATTATCACCGGAGGCAAAAGTAACAGGTATTGATATTGACACAGAGATATTAGATAAAGCAGCAAAAAATATAAAAGAGGAAAAACTTGATATTTTGTTGCTTGATTATGATGGGAAATATCTTCCCTTTCAGCATAATGCTTTTGACAGAGTAATATCCTGCCTGGTTTTTCATCACCTTGATACAGATATAAAACAAACTATGCTGGCAGAGATCTTCCGGGTTATGAATAAAGATGGTCTGTTACTTATTGCCGACTTTGGCCGTTCCAGATCATGGGTTCAAAGAACGCTTTTTAATATAATAAGAGGCCTGGATGGATTCAAATCAACAGACGCAAATGCCAGAGGAT
>CAYMSG010000574.1:0-2144 GCA_964392955.1 uncultured Chitinophagaceae bacterium
GCACCAGTATTGGTTAACCGGCCATACCATGCATTGGGGAAGGCCAGTAAAATATGCAAATGTTTGCTCCACGGTAAATAGTTGAGGAATGCAAGAATGCCGAGTATGTGCAACCACCAGGCACTGCGTTCAATCGCAATCAAGCTTGTTTCGGATAAACCCGTTAGTGAGGGAGCCAGTAAACCGGAAATAACAAAGTTGCCGGTATCACTGTAATGCGCAGCGCCATTCAGTTGCAAAGCACGGTCGGCTGCGTTCATTAAAAGAAACAAACTCATCAATACAATTTCTGTGATGAGGATATAATTGGCGTCACTTCGGGGCCAGCCGTTCAGATCGTTACTGCGGAGGCGTTTGATCTGCAAACTGTTTCGGCGTACCAGAAAAATAACACAGGCAACTAATACGCCCAATGCCAACAGTTCAAACGAATTGATCAGGAATGTGTACAACGAGCCAAGCACCGGCAGAAATAGACGATGGGTGCCCAATACACCATCCAGTACAATTTCCAGCACTTCAATATTGATAATCACAAAACCGAGGTACACGATCAGGTGCAGCATTGCCACCGTTGGGTTTTTGAACATTTTCTTTTGTCCGAAGGCCAGCAGCAGCATATTTTTCCAGCGTTGCGAGGGGTTATCCGTTAAATCTTCATCCAGCCCCAGCAAAATATTCCTTCTTATTTCCCGTGCTTTTTTGCTGAACATCCATACGGCTGCTCCAAAGCAAAGCACAAACAAAACCTGTTGAACGATCTGCATACAAACGTTATTTGTATTGCTAAGATAAGGGGAGATGGGCAGGGGAGGAAAAAGAGTTGGTTGTTTATTGCTGAGACGGGTACAGAAAGTTAACTTTAATTACGTCTGCGTAACGTCATCCCATGGCTGTGATGTAAAATTGCAGATGATTAGAGGGGGATAGATTGTAGGGAAGAAAACACTTATCAAGCTTATATTCTGATTGATCAATAAATCCAAAAATCAACTAGTGAATAAAAATTTGAACTTAATTTTTCTGATTTTTTTTGGCTTGTGTTCCTGCGGGAAGACAGAAAAGGATTTCGTAGGGATATATGTTAAAGAGCCCTCAGAATACACTATTGATAGTCTTTTTTTATATGCAGACAGTTCGAAAAATGTTGAGAAAAGCTTAACTTATGTCTATGAGCAACGTTTTTATAACAAACTAAATGGAATCCTGTTGTTTCGAAATCTGCAAAATTGGAGGCTTGGCAGCAACGGCCGAATTGAATTATCAAACTTATATTTAGATTGGGATAATCCAACTGATTCGAAATCATTTTCGGCAGAAGCTATAAAAAACTCCGTGATTTTTAGTAACCTGCCTGTAGAAGGTTACAATATAATTGTGGACTATGACAGGAGGATTTTTTATAAAAAAGTGAAATGAATACAAATTGATTAAGATAAGTACTCCCCAACAATTAAATGGTTGCTGTAAAAATTTGTGAATGGTATTTGTAGTTTATCATGAATGACAAACTACAAAAAAGTTGTAATAAAATCTGATGCCCTGATCTAGAAGCCCTTACTGGCGATAACACACAGCAAGGGCGGCGTGATTTTTTCTTTGGCATACCAACAAGGGCAAGAGGTGGATGACTTTGGTTACCCTACGCATTGTCGGGAGGAATGATGTTTGCTTTAGTTCATGTGTCGTTGGTGAAAAACACACAACGACGGCGGTCAATGGTAATAACTATCAACATTGTGCAATGCTCAGCAATTGTAACACCAGCAAAGGCAAGAGATAGATCAGGAGGAGTTTTTATGGGAAATACCAACGCAAAATTCGGAATTCAAGTAAAAGAAACAAAAACTGTGGACAATAAAAAAACGGGTGAGACATTGCTCAGAGCTGAAGCATCAACCCGAGGAAGTACTGGTTTCAGAATTGGGGTAGGTTTTTCATTAACATACTAGATATAAAGCTATGCGGAAATTAATCGTTGTAGGATTATGGGTATTAATATCATGTTCAAATCCTCGAAAAAAGGACAATTACTTTATTGGATATAAGAGTGAACTATCATACATAGGGAACATAGATAATTTGAGAGAAGAATCACTTTTTGAGTTTTATAATAAAGGCGGTGACAGAGTAAGCGCAGGTAA
>CAYMSG010000575.1:0-2098 GCA_964392955.1 uncultured Chitinophagaceae bacterium
CTGTTTTCGCATATTACAGATGAAGAGTATGAGGAGTTGAACCTGGATCATCATTTCCTCGAAGCAGCAAAAGGTGAATACATTTATTTTGATTCACAGTTTCACAACAAGCTTTATTTTCTCAAAGGCGGTACTATCAAGATCGGTTATATTGATGATGAAGGAAAAGAAGTGGTTAAGGAAATTATTCGTGAAGGAGAGGTATTTGGACAATTTACACTGGAGCGTAACAATCTGAATGGTGAATTTGCGAAAGCTTACAAAGCAGATGTATCGTTGTGCGCATTTAATGTAGATGATTTTGAAAAACTGTTGAAATCGAAACCCAATATCGGTTTTCATTTTACCAAACAGGTAGGGCAGAAGCTCCGTAAGTTTGAAAGCCGCTTATTAAATCTTTTGAACAAAGATGTAAAAACAAGACTGGTGAACTTTCTGATCATGCTTGCACGTGAAGAGGCCGAAACTACAGATGGTGAAAGAGTAGATATAACTAATTTTCTCACTCATGAAGATATTGCCCAGTTGATCGGCAGCAGCAGGCAAACAGTAACCACCATGCTGAATGAACTGGAAGCTGCAGGTTACATTACTGTTACCCGGCAATTGATTACGATCCCTTCCGTTAAAAATCTGCAAAAGAGTTTGGCTGTCGGTTAAGCGACAAAGAGCAACGATCCATCATTTTACTTTTGTTTCATTAAACAACGAACATGAAACAATTGATTCTATTCTTCTTCTTTTCGTCGGCATTGCTGGCACAGGCACAGGAACAAAAACGTGTACAGTCATTTAATCTCGAAGATGGATTAGCCGTACAGGGCTATGACGTAGTAGCCTATTTTACTGCCGGTAAAGCAGTAAAAGGAACTGCGGCGCATACGGTTTTACACCAGGGTGTGAAGTACAGGTTCGCATCGGTTGCGAATAAAGAGGAATTCAAAAAGAATCCGTCCAGATACGAACCGCAATATGGCGGATGGTGTGCGTTTGCAATGGGCGATTACGAACAAAAAGTAGAGGTCGACCCGGAAACATTCAAGATATTGGATGGCAAGCTCTATCTCTTCTACAATAAACGACTCAATAATACACTGAAGTCATGGAACAAAAACGAAGCTGTATTAAAATCCAAAGCCGATGCCAATTGGGCTAAACTTTTTCAGTAATCAATTTCAACAATCAACGATGTCAATCATAAAACCACTTCATCTTTTTTTCTGGATACTTCGCCTGGCTGCGGCTGTTATTTTATTGCAAACATTGTTCTTTAAGTTTACGGCCAGCGAAGAATCGGTGTATATTTTCTCCACAATCGGGATGGAGCCGTGGGGCCGTATTGGTACTGGTGTGCTGGAATTAATAGCTGCACTCTTGCTATTGATTCCACGAACAACGGCTATTGGCGCATTCCTTGCAACAGGATTAATGAGCGGGGCTTTGTTTTTTCATTTCACCACGCTTGGTATTGAAGTGAAAGCTGATGGAGGACTTTTATTCGTATATGCTTTGATCGTACTTGTGTGCGCACTCATTCTGCTGGTTGTTCATCAATCGCAAATAACACAATTGCTGAAACAGCTGAAGCTGTTGAAATAAAATGGATCTATGAAAGGCAAAACATATTTTTTGATGTGGGTCGTATGGTTCCTCAGTACGTCAGCATTGGCACAACCGCTGGTGCCTGTTGCAGAGCGTTCAACTGTACAATTTGTTATCAGCAACCTGGGTTTTGATGTTACAGGCATGTTCAGTGGATTGCAGGGAACTATTTTGTTTGATGAAAACAACCTCAGCAGTTCTTCATTCAATGTTACCGTTCAGGCTTCATCGGTTAATACCGGTAACAATACAAGAGATAAACATTTGCGTGGTGCAGATTACTTTGAAACAGCAGCTTATCCAACCATCCGTCTTTCATCGGTAAAAATTGCAAAATCTGTTAGCCCCGGGTTCTACGTATTTTTTGGAAAGCTTACCATCAAAGGGGTAGTAAAAGAAATCAGTTTCCCTTTTACAGCCCTGCCCGAAGCAGGAGCTTATCGTTTTAAAGGGGAGTTCACAATAAAGCGAAGGGACTTTGGTGTGGGCGGAAAAA
>CAYMSG010000576.1:0-2096 GCA_964392955.1 uncultured Chitinophagaceae bacterium
TTGCATTGTAGTCGGGTTTGATGGTCAACATCTTAAGATCCTGTTGATCAAACGTGGCTTTGAACCCAAAAAGGATCACTGGAGTTTGATGGGTGGTTTTGTGCAGGCAACTGAAAGCACCGACCAGGCCGCCACCAGGGTGTTGAAACAACTTACAGGACTGGATGGGGTTTACCTGGAACAGTTTCATACATTTTCATCACCCGACAGAGACCCGATTGAACGGACGGTGTCAGTTGCCTATTTTGCATTGATTGATATCCATAAATATGAACGGCAGATCAGTGAAGATTACCATGCCGAATGGTTTTTGCTGAACGATATACCGGAACTGATTTTTGATCATGCCGAAATGATTGCCATGGCCAAACAAAAGCTGAAATACAAAGCTGCTGCCCACCCTATTTTATTTGAATTGCTGCCGGAAAAATTTACACTGCCTTTATTGCAAAATATGTTTGAAGAAGTGTATGAAACAAAATTTGATAAAGGGAATTTCAGCCGGAAGATAATGTCGACCAGTTTACTGGTAAAACAAAAAGACAAAGACAAACTCAACTCCAAGAAAGGAGCCTATTACTACAAGCTGGATAAAAAACATTACAAGAAAAACTTCCATAAAGTATTGAACATAATTCCCAACCTGAACGACCTGCTGTAACAGTCGGCTTACAGATAACAATTTGTTCATCAACTGCTGTTTGAAAAAATAAAAAATTGCAGTATCTTCTGTGAAAATTCACATATGAACTGGCCCGTACTTATTATTACCGGACTCGTATTGACGGCGTTAGTGGTATTCCTCATTCGCCGTAATATGAAAGACGAAGAGGAATTTGAAGAACAATTGAAAAATGATTACCACAAATCGAAGGATGAAGAAGGAGATGTTGATGCCGACAATGTTCTAAAATAATTCCATCGCTTGCTTTTCTGCTTCTTCATTTATTGCCCGCCCTGGTAAAAATCAAGCACTCTTGTGCGGAAACTGTATTCATAATGCGTTTGTACAAGATTGATCTTTGTCCGGTCAAGATTGTTTTTAGCGATCAGGAATTCTGCCGCATTGATCACGCCGCTTTCAAAACGCACCTCCGCAGCACGAAATGATTCTTCGAAATTCAACAGTTGTTCTTTTAACATGTTGTATCGGTTAAACGAAGCCTGCATGTTGAGCCATGCCTGTTCAATATTTTGTTTCAACTGGTAGTTTGTATTTTCCGCATTCAGTTGTGTATTCTTTAACTCCAGCTTTGCCTGCCTCACCCGGTTTTTTGTTTGCAGATTATTGAAGATGGGAATCTGCATATTTACACCGGCAAAAAAACCGAGATTATTTTCCATTTGTTTAAAATAGCTCACACTGGTTGTTGAAAAATTCTGTATTTCCTTATACACAGGTGTTCGTGCAGATCCGTTCTTAATATAATCGCCTGTTGTAATTTCTGAAAGGGTTGTTGGAACAAGGCGTGTAAATAAACTGGAATAGCTGCTGCCTGCACTGGCACCTAAACTGATGGTTGGATAATAACCGCTTTTTGCAATCTGAATATTTTTTTCAGCACTCTTTACACGATATTCGTTTGCTTTCACCAACGACATGTATTCCATAGCTGTTACAATTACTTCTGCTGAAGTTTGTGCATAAAAGGTTTCTGTTAATTGAACGGTTCGTTCTAGCTGAAGACCTGCTTCATACGGCATATTCATTAACTGGCAAAGTGCAAGCTTTGATTGTTGTAAACTGTTTTCAAGATTAACAATATTGATCTGCTCATTCGCCATCTGCCCTTTCATATCGGTAAGCTGAAAATTACCTGCTGAACCTTCTTTTACGAGTACCTCCATGCGTTCGATCTGCTTTTGGGTTACCTGTAATTGTGTACGGGCTACATTAAGTACATCTTCATTTACCAATACCTGCATGTAAGCAAGGATCACATTCAGCACGAGATTGTCCTTTGCCTGCTTATAATCGAATGCAGCAGCCTTGTGCGAAAAGTTTGTTTGTTGTATTAAATTCTGCAAACGCATACCATTGAACAAAATCACACCTGCATCCAGTCCGGCATTAGACGATGAAAGTTGATTGTTGG
>CAYMSG010000577.1:0-2095 GCA_964392955.1 uncultured Chitinophagaceae bacterium
TTATTAATTTGCATTTCATCAAGGATGTCTACTGTACTTTTGTAGCTTGAACCTTCCATAGGAACTATCATCACAGTAAAAGATCTTTTGGCAACATCTTCTCTCACAAGAAAGGTTCTAAAATCTGTAAGCGATCCTTTTTTAATTTCGCTTTTATTTTTGAAGAAAATAAATTCATTTGTATTTGTTATAATGACGGTTACAGATGAATCCTGATTTATCTTTTCTCTTTGCGTGTCTGGCTCAGCACTTACTTTAAAAACTTTCGGACTTTCCATTCTTGTAGTTACATAAAAAAACAAAAGTGGTGCTGCAATTAGTATTACAACAATTCCAAGAATGATCAATAAAATGCGTTTTTGCTTCATAAATTATTAAGGGTGTTTTAATCATCTCTATTTACAAATAAGTTAGCCTTGTGCCTTGCTGGCCTCCCTTTCAGGGGAGGTCGGGTGGGGTCATCGGTCAATATCCGGTATCACCAGATCCAATGTTCCCATCGCTGCAATTAAGTCACCGATCTTTCCACCTTTTACCATGGTATTCAGCACCGATAGATTGGAGAAACCGGGCGAACGGAATTTAATTCTGTAAGGTGTAGTGCCACCTTCACTTACAATGTATACACCTAACTCTCCACGTGCTGTTTCAGCTTTGCTGTAGAATTCACCTTTGGGTAATTTTAATACCGCTTTTGTTTTTGCCTGGAACTCACCATCGGGAATATTATCGATCAGTTGTTCAATAATGCGAACCGATTGTTGCATTTCACGAATACGTACCATGTAACGTGCAAACGAATCGCAACCATCTTCCAATACTTCATCAAACTCCAGCTTATCATAAATCTCATACGGATAAAGCTTGCGTACATCGCTGCTTACACCACTGCCTCTTGCTACCGGTCCTGTACAACCGTAAGAGAGTATATCCTCGGGAGAAATAATACCAACACCTTTCATACGGTTCTGGAAGATGATATTGCCTGTTACCAGTTCATCGTATTCGTGGATCTTGGCTTTGTATAACTGCAGAAAATCTTTTACTCTTCGTTGAAAGTTGGGATGAATATCATGCATCACACCGCCGGGGACCATGTAGTTCATGGTTAAGCGTGCGCCGCAGGTTTCTTCCATAATATCGTTGATGACTTCACGTTCACGAAACGCATGAAAGAAAGGCGTGAAGGCACCAAGATCCATGGCCATTGCTCCCCACCATAATTCATGCGAAGCAAGACGTGTCAGTTCATCCATTAACACACGTATCACCTGTGCTCTTGCAGGAACTTCAATTTGCATTCCTTTCTCCACACACATGGTGCATGCATGATTGTTGATGTGTGCAGAAAGATAATCCATACGGCTTGTTACATAAATGAACTGGCGATAGGTAAGGCTCTCACACATTTTTTCAATAGAGCGGTGAATGTAACCGAGATGCGGTTCTACATTCTTGATGGTTTCGCCATTGAGCGTTACAACCAAATGCAACACACCATGTGTGGCAGGATGCTGCGGCCCCATGTTAATAATCAAATCGCCTTCCGTTGTTGTGCCTACTTCTTCAAACATAAATTATAGTCTGATCATGTTAATCGGATCTTCAAAATCTTTCAGTAATGGTTTCTTTCCTTCCCAGCCATCAGGTAAAATCAATAAACGCAGATCAGGATGGTTCAGGAATTGCACACCAAACAATTCATACACTTCACGTTCATGAAATTCTGCTGTGCGCCAGATATGTGCAACCGTTTCTATTTCGGGATTGGTACGATCGAGTTTTGCTTTTACAACAAGCTCGTGTTTGTGTATGGTTGAGCGGAGATGATACACCATGGTAAGATGTGTTTTCCAGTCAACACAGGTTAAGCAAAACAGAAAATCGAATTGCAGTTCGGGAACGTTGCGTAAGCTTTGTGCAAACGACAACCACTTTACTGCTTCAATGTTTGCAGTAAGCCAGCCGTTTGCATCTGCTTCATCAATAACAGCGGTTGCGGCTAACTCACCAAGGGTCATCTTTAATTCTTCGTTCGTCATACGCTTTCTTTTCCCTCTCTTATTTGTTCACGGGTTAAACCCATTTTAATTTT
>CAYMSG010000578.1:0-2070 GCA_964392955.1 uncultured Chitinophagaceae bacterium
CAAAACAAAACAAGTGTAAACGGAAGTGAAGGAACAATTGTTACCGATGTTCAATCTTTACAACGAGGAAATTATTACCTCCGTTTAACACATGAATTATCTAAAGCAGAAACGCTGCTAAAGTTTACAAAACAATAAGCAGTATTACCAGTGTATAAAAAGAAGCCGTCACGATCTAACAGACTGTGACGGCTTCTTTTTTATCTGATCACTTTTTTGATTAACTCCATAATGAAGAGGGATACTCTCCCGCAGCAACCAAATCATCCACACTTTTTTGCACACCCGGCGCATCTTCTTTATACGTAACACCAAACCATTGAGATGAAGTAGGAATCACTTTCACTACGCCAAGCCCTTGTTTGATATATGTATCTGCAACAATCGGTATAAAAAATTCAGATTTTTCTTCTTGTCCATGCTCCTCCAAAAAAGTTGAGAAAAGTTCTTCTGTTAATTTGAAAATGGAAGAATCAAAACACCAGAAATTCATACTCACACTGGAATGGTATGGCACTTCGTGTTTACCGGCTGCATCTTCATACACAATCTTCTCTCCTTCTGCATATATCTTGGTACGTTCTGAAATACTTACAAGATTGTTTTGTGCATCAACCTCACATACCCCACGGCTTACAGTACCGTTTGCACTTAATGTTTTTGCCAACTCATATCCAATAATGGATTGTTGTGTGGGACTGCACGCTGTTGTTAAAAACGTAAATGCCTTTTCAAATGCATCACGTCCGTAAAAATCGTCTGCATTAATTACAGCAAAGGGTTCTTTGATAGCATCTTTTGCACAAAGAATGGCATGTGCTGTACCCCATGGTTTTGTACGTGTGGCAGGAACATCAAATCCATCTGTAAAGGAATCGAGTTGCTGATATACATAATCTACTTCCACACGGCCTTTCAGTTTGGGTTCAAACACAGCTTTAAAATTATCAGCAAAATCTTTGCGGATGATAAACACAATTTTTCCAAAGCCTGCACGAATGGCATCATAGATGGAATAATCCATAATGGTTTCACCTGATGGACCAAAGCCTTCCATCTGTTTCATACTTCCGTAACGGCTGGCCATTCCTGCTGCGAGGATCAATAATGTAGGTTGCATAGATTCATTTAATTTTGATGCCTGCGAAGATAAGAAACAAATCCTGCGCAACATCATGCAAACGATACCATTAAAAGTTACCTGCAATCCTGTGGAATGGATGTTTCCAAACAAAAAAAATCGTTCGTTTACGGTAGCACGTTTTGATGAGTTGCACCCGTTTATTTCAGGCAACAAATATTTTAAGTTAAAATATAATCTTCAACAGGCAAAAGAAGAAAAGAAACAAGGTATACTCACAATGGGAGGTGCTTACTCCAACCATCTTGCTGCAACAGCGTTTGCCTGCTCTCAACAGGGGCTTGCGTCCGCAGCCATTGTGCGGGGTGAAATTACGGAACCACTCAACCCTACGCTGCAGTTTTGCAGCAGTCATGGTATGAAGTTGATACCGGTACAACGCAATGAATATGTTTCCGGCAATGACGTTGTAACGAGAATCGCTGAATTGCATCCACATTTACTGTTTGTGCCCGAAGGTGGAAACAATGAAGCAGGCCTGAAAGGATGTGAAGAAATGTTACAGTTACTGGATGATGTGCAGCAACATACCCATATCATTTGCTCAATTGGAACAGGAACTACATTCAGGGGGATCGCAAGATCTGCATCTGCAGCGCAAACCATCATTGGTATCCCTGCTTTAAAAATCAAAACAGAAGAACAAAGTCAGTTTATGCAGCAACTTATCCACCGGGAAACTGCAGCTGAACAAATGATCCTGTTCGACTATGCAGGCAAGGGTTACGCAAAACACAATGAGCAATTGATACAATTTATGAATTTGTTTTATACTAAAACACGAATACCGAGCGATATTATATATACCGGAAAGCTGTTACACGCTGTAATAACTTTACTGGAAAATAATTTTTTCCCTGAGAAAAGTAACATATTGGTAATACATTCGGGAGGATTACAAGGCAATAAGAGCTTCGTGCCCGGCATGT
>CAYMSG010000579.1:0-2067 GCA_964392955.1 uncultured Chitinophagaceae bacterium
CTTCTTTTACAGCGGTTTCACTTGCTTTACTGTCTCTTGTATTTTTCTGCACCGCAATGGCGGCAAATAAACTCAAGGTAAATGCCATGGCATAAAATCCTTTTTCGCTGCGTGTAAGATCAGCATTCCACAACCCAACGGTAAGTAATACAATCGCAGCAATGGTAGCAAACCAGGCTATACCGTAATACAGATTTGTAACGGGAATCCCTTCCATTTGATCACGTACCGCTTTTTGTACAGAGATGGCTGCAAATAAACCAAAGAGTAAAACTGTAAAGTAATATCCCTTTTCATTCAACTCCATGTCTGCATTCCACAAACCAATGATAAATGCAATGATTCCGATGATGAGTGAAGTCCAGGATGCTGCAATAAAAGCAGGGGAGGGTGCAAGTGTTTGTTTCTGTTCCATGATAGAATTATTAGTTGCAGCAAACCTATTTGGGCAGCGGCAATTAATTTTTGACAAAAGTCAAAACTCCCGATTGTAAATGTTAAAGACGGCTCCGGATACGGCTCAGCGTTTCCTGGCTGATGCCCAGGTACGAAGCTACATGCCCAAGCGGTACACGTTCCAGTATATGTGGCGATTCATGCAGCAGTTGCTCGTACCGTTCAGCGGCAGTTTTAAACTGGGCATTCACAAACCGTTCTTCGAGGCGGATGTAGTAGCGTTCGGTTGCAATGCGTACCAGTCGTTCAATATCATGGTGGCGGTTAAACAAGGCCGTGAGTGTTTCTTTTGAAATCGACCATAGTACGCTTCCCTCCAGCAGCTGAATATTTTCGACCGAAGGTTCCTGTGTAATAATAATGTGATATGAAGTAACATAGTTGTTTTCAAATCCAAACCAATGCGTGATCTCTTTGCCATCGAGATTGTAATAACCCCGCAGCGCACCTTTCTCTAAAAAATAAAGATGGCGACAGATCTTTCCTTCGGTTAACAGGTGTTGTTGTTTGGCAAATACCACCTGTTCAAAACAGTCGTATAAGGTTTGCTCTGCTTCTTTGCTGAGCGGTGCATATTGTTTAATATGGTGCAACAGTTCCTGCATGGTTAAATATAAGAAGCCGGATGGAAAAACGAAACAAAGAGTAATGATTGTAATGAAACCGACACAAAAATTGTAATTTACTTCTCCAGCAAACGCATTCGGTATGCATTCTTGGCGGTAGTACCAAGCTTTTTCAGTAAGCGATAGTTTACTACCACGCCGACAGGCGCACCAATAATTGGAATTAGCTGGGCCATTTTTGCCAGATCAATATAGTCACGGTATTCCTGTTGAAAATTGCGCCAGTCGAATTGGTTGATGTCGTCCGGTAGTTGTTGTTTCTTGTTTTCCCAGTCTGTCATTTTCAAATAAATCGTTTTGCGATGTGCATGACTTGAAAACGACAGTTCAAAAATGTACAGCAGGTACACCCGTTCTTTATAATCATTCACATCATAACCATACAGGCCGGCAATATCAAAAAGTAATTTCAGTTTAATGCCGATTAATATGGGGAAATCGGCAAGGCCAAGCAGTATTCCACCTGCACCTGTGATGCCACCTTCCACAGCTGCTGTTTTTTTGTAGGTATCAATTTTCTTTTCTATTTCAATTTCCCGTTGCTGCAGACTTGCATGTTGCAGCGGGGTAGCGGTTGTATGTTTTGCGCCAAACAGCACCGCTTTAATGAGTTGTTTGATGGTGGCTGTAACAGCTACATGAATTTTTTCCGGTATCCAGTTGTTGATCTTTGTTTGCATGTTTTTCGAAAATCGATTGACCAATGTTGGCTTGCGCAGCATTTCCTGTTGCCATCGGGCCAGTTCTTTTCGTACAACCATATCGTAAGTATCGCTCATAATAATTGTCTAAGTTAACATGTCTTCAATTATGAGTTGTCGTTTGATATTTCAGATACATATGAATAACCGTGCGACCAATAATATTTTTATGTTACCAATGCAGGTATGTTTTTATTGATTCCTGCTGAAAAACAAACAGGATAGTTGGCAACTCAACAAATAGTTTTTATCTTATCTTTTTTATTAACCTAACAAAACAACCA
>CAYMSG010000580.1:0-2063 GCA_964392955.1 uncultured Chitinophagaceae bacterium
GATTATTGTTGTGATTGCAATTCGTAAGAAAGATGTTCGGTCTTTTTTTATAACAGCCGGTCGCAAAATCGTTACCCTCTTCATTTTCAGCAATCAGAACAACACAAAATTAACCTAAGAAAAAGGGGGCAAATTGAACTAAAATTCCAATTTCTGGCACTATATTGCCAACATCACGTACATTTATGTCATATAAAAGATTGCTGGTTGTATGAAAGCAGAACTCGAAAAAATTGTTCCGGGAAATGACAAACCGGTGTTTGTGGCTTACGAAATGAGCCTCCCTTTCCTTGAATTTTACTGGCATCATCACCCCGAATACGAATTAACCTATAAGATCAATGTATCGGGCAAGCGGATTGTAGGCGATAGTTATGAAGAGTTTGGTGAAGGCGACCTGGTACTCATTGGCCCTGATATGCCCCATACCTGGGTAACCGATAAAAAGATCAAAAACAAATCCTGCGATTTTGTGGTGATCCAGTTTTCCGGTTCCCTGTTCAACAGCTTTACGGGACTGCCCGAATTTGAAACTATCAAGCGGCTATTGCAGAACTGCCGTTATGGACTCCATTTCAAAAACAGCAAGCCATTTAAAGACATGATCCTGTCGCTGCCTCAAAAAACCGGAGTTGAAAAAATAACTGCCCTCATCGAACTGCTGCATCAGCTATCCAAACAAAAGGGAATTAAACTTGCGTCGGCCGATTATGATATTTCACAGGCAAAAAGCAGTGAGCCCCGCATCAACAAAGTGTGTACGTATGTGGAACAGAATTTTTCGAAGCCCATCACCATTAATGAAGCCGCCTCAATTATCAATATTTCGCCCAGTGCGTTTTGTAAGTTCTTTAAACGGGCTACAGGTAAAACATTTTCTGATTATGTGAACGATCTGCGGGTGGGCTATGCCTGTTATCAACTCATCGAAACCGATAAACAGATCTCCACCATTGCACGCAGTGCCGGTTTTGAATCACTTACCTATTTCAACCGTGTGTTTGCACGAAAGAAAAACAGCACGCCCCGGGAGTTCAGGAACGAGGCGGTGTTTTAAAGTTTGCTGTAAACCGTTTCACCTCCGCAAATGGTTTTGAGTACGGTTGTTTTCAACACCTGTTCAAACGTTGCTGTCATAAGATCTGTATCGAGTAACACAAAATCGGCCAGTTTCCCTTTCTCAATACTTCCTTTTTCATTTTCTTCAAAGCAGGAACGGGCCGCCCAGATCGTCATGCCACGCAATGTTGCTTCCCTGGTTAATGCGTTTTCCATTTGATAGCCCTGTTCGGGCCATCCTTTTGCATCTCTGCGAAACACCGCTGCATAAAATGTTTTGAGCGGATCAATATCTTCCACCGGAAAATCAGTACCTAATGGAATCCAGTTGTTTTGTTTCAACAGATCATTAAATGCATATGCTCCTTTTTCACGTTTGGTTCCAAGACGTTGCCCCGCCCAATACATATCGCTGGTAGCATGTGTTGGCTGTACACTCGGTACAATGCTGTATTTACCAAAGAGGTTAAAATCATTTTCATTTACCACCTGCGCATGTTCAATTCGCCAACGCAGATCGTTGGGTTCTTTTAAATATTTTCCATAAATATTGAGGATCGTTCTGTTACCGCTATCGCCAATAGCATGTGTACACATCTGAAAACCTTTTGCATACAATACGGCTGCCACTGAATCAAAATGCTCCGGATCGCTTAACAGAAATCCTTTGTGCCCTGGTTTATCGGCATAGGGTTCGAGTAAACATGCACCTCGTGAACCAAGAGCACCATCACCATAGATTTTAAAACTGCGTACATGCAGGCGATCGGTTTTTATTTTACCACGTTCAAAAATGGCATCGTAGTTTTTCTTTGCATCACTCAGCATTACATACATGCGCATTTTTAAATCGCCGCTTGCATTTGCTTTTTCAATATTGAGTACATCGGTATAATCCAGTCCGCAATCAACAACAGAAGTTAAACCTGCAGCAAAACAATTCTTTTGTGCAGCTGTCAATCCCTCTGCAATTTGCTCAGCCGACGCCGGTGGTATTTTTGCTG
>CAYMSG010000581.1:0-2034 GCA_964392955.1 uncultured Chitinophagaceae bacterium
GCCATCCTTTACGATCGTACACAGCTGGTTTTGGATACCACTGCGAGATGTAAAAATCATTTTTGGAATAACCAAGCCGGGATGTGTATTCGGGAATTTTTACAAGGAACGATGTTTGAATACGGATTGATTGACCCGGATGCAAGGGTTGCTTCAGTAATAACTTTACAATATCAATATGTTGCGGGTGTGCTTCTGTAGTTAAGGTATCAGCGTCAATCACAAAGACAACACTGTCGATCGATCCAATGTTTTTCCGGTAGTACGTGCTGCCTGTTTGTTTTGCGTAGGCTGTACTTTTATCTTTATATGCATTCGGCCACAAATGAAACCAGATAAAAGTTAGTGTGTCAGGTGAATGATTGATGTATTCAATGCTTTCAAAGCCTTTCAACGTTTTGTTTTCGGTGTTGAGTGTTACATCAATTGTATAATTCACTTCCTGTTGCCAGTAGGTTGTTTGTTGTGCGGCCGCAGTAAGAACCGTGAAAAAGAAGCAGAAAGGTAAAATGATTTTCATACAAGGTTTGTTTAGCTGCTGTGCTGCTCATCTTCCTTTGCCGAGAAAGATCAACCGGACGGTGTGGATGATGATCTTGATATCAAGCGCCAATGAAATGTTTTCAATATAGATCAAATCATATTTACTGCGCTCCACCATTTCATCTACATTTTCGGCATAGCCGAACTTCACCATGCCCCAGGATGTAAGTCCGGGTTTTACTTTTAACAGATAGCGATAGTACGGCGCTTTTTCCACTACCTGGTCAATATAAAATCGCCGTTCCGGCCGTGGACCAACCAGGCTCATTTCTCCTTTCAGAATGTTCCAGAACTGCGGTAATTCATCCAGCCGCCATTTCCGCATTACTTTTCCCCAGGCTGTAATACGTTGATCGGTTTCAGAAGAAAGGGCCGGGCCATTTTGTTCCGCATTGGGTATCATGGATCTGAACTTGTGTATGTAAAAGGGTTTTCCTTTTAGGCCGATACGTTCCTGCGAATAAAACACGGGTCCTTTTGACGAAAGCCTGACTTTGATCGCAACAAAAATGAGCAGCGGAAACAACACGATCAATGCAATGATTGAAGCAACTACATCCATCAACCGTTTGATGTTTTGCTGCCATTCACTCATCATACCCGTGTGCAGATCAATCAGCATGGCGCCGAACACATTGCTTGTACGTACCGATCCTGACAGAATATCAATTGTATTCGGCAGGAGTTTAATACTCACATCATGTTCACTGAGAATGATGAGGGATTGTTCCATTGCAGTACGTTCTTTTTCTTCCGTAGCAATGATCACCTGCTCGATGTTTTTTTCACGGATCACCGTTGGCAGGTCCTGTAATGAACCCAATGCCGGTAAATATTTTCCAAGACCGTTTGAAGAAATACCATCCGGGTATAAGAAGCCTGCAAAATGAAAGCCAAGTGTTTCGCCCGATCCTTTTATATCGCTGTATAATTTTACTGCACTGTAGTTTGCCCCAATGATCAGTGTATTGATCTTTACATTGCCCTTGATAAATTGTTGTTTAATGATCGAAAGAATGATCCACCGAAACAACCAGGTAAATCCAAACTGCAGTGAAAACAGCAACAGCGATTCTTTGTAATAAAATGTGTAGGATACAATCTTATCGTCGAGTAACAACGCAAAAAATAATACCAGGCATCCGAACAGGCAGCAAAAAAACGTAGTGGTTAATTCCTGTAACCTTGATTTGCTGTAGAGATTCCGGTAACTGCCGAATAAGTGATAAAAGATGATCCAGCAGACGGGAATTGCAGCAATACTGATAAAAAAGGTTGGATCGAACTGCTGATCAAACAACGCCGTTGCTTCGCCCAGCAACATCCGGCGTAACAGATAAAACAATCCCCATGCAAACGTAGCCGACAGCCAATCTGCAAAAACATACCAACCAATATGTATACGTGATTGTTGAAACATGAAGTTACACAGCGGTAGCCCGTTGAATTTTTTGAAGGATCTGGTGCGCCACATCCATGGCACGTAGTCCA
>CAYMSG010000582.1:0-2032 GCA_964392955.1 uncultured Chitinophagaceae bacterium
TCACTGCTTTTGCACGGTTGTTCGATAAGAGTTAGTTGTCGGCCGGTTTGCCAACATTATCAGTATGTCCGCCAATTTCAATTTTTACAGAGGGGTTTTCTTTCAACAGTTGAATTACTCTGTCTAATTCAATCATCGATTCCTGTTTCAGTTCGGCTTTGTTTACATCAAAGAAAATATTCTTCAGTACAATACTGGCATTGATTTCAATGGGGGTAAGCGGTATATCAATGGTGTAGGTTGTATCGGTGCCCGATTGTTTCAGGAAAAAGTTTTCTGAATAGAATAAATATCCCTTTCGGTTTACATTGAACGCATAATCATTTCCAACCGGTAAAGTGATCAGGTAATTACCTTCTTCATCGGTCTGTACTTTACTGATGGTTTGTGCGGTTGCTAAATTGATCAACTCTACAGCTGATGGTAAACCCTGTTTTGTTTTTTCATCAAACACATTTCCTTTTACCCATAATGTTTTGAACGGACGAACATTGTCCGGTAATTGAAAACTGTAAATATCCAATCCGCCTCTGCTGTCGGCACCATCACTTGCATAGTAAGCTGTTTTGCCATCACTGGCAATGATAAGCGACCCTTCATCATCAATTGTATTAACCGGGTAACCTAAATTCTGTGGTTTACCCCAACTGCCATCCGCTTGCTTGCGCATGAAATAAAGATCGGTGCCGCCATAACCGGGATGACCATTGCTGGTAAAATAAAATGTTTGATTATCGGCATGGATGAACGGACAGCTTTCATCGGCACTGCTGTTTACTTCGGGTCCCATGTTCAGCGGTGTGCCCCATTGTCCGTTGGGTTGCAGATGACTTACAAAGAGATCGCTTCCACCAAAACCAGATGGATCACGTGCAGCAAAATATAAAGTACGTTTATCGGGCGATAAACTCGGTTGACTTTCCCAGAATTCAGTATTGATGATACGGCCCATGTTGATGCGTTCGCCCCATCCGTTTTTTGTAAGATAAGAAACATAGAGATCACAACTACCTTGCCCATCTTCCATATTACATCCGGTGAAAATAAGCATGCGGCCATCCTGCGAAATGGTTTGTGCGCCTTCGTTTTCCTCTGTATTTAAATTGCCGGGTAATGATACTGCAGCACTCCAAACTCCATTTTTCTTTTCACTTACAAAGAAATCTTCCTGTCCAATGCGGCGTGTAAACACCAGGGTGTTGCCATCAATGGTTACTGATGGGAAATATTCCAATAGTTTGGAGTTGATGCTGTCCCCTAAATTTTCAGGCGTGAATACATAGTCGCCGGTTGGAAATTCAGCTTGCTGCTTTACTGCAAATTCGTAACAACGTTTCCGGTACTCAGCCGATTTGATGATGCGTTCATTCAAATTTGGTTTTTGTAAAAAGCGATTGATGGCTTGCAATGCGTCTGTAAAATTTCCATTACCTGCCAATGCTATGGAATAGGAAAGTAAGTAAGTGGAAAAATATACTGAATCAAGGGAACGTCCCAGGTTATAAAATTCAACAGCGGGTTTGTATTTCTTTTGTTCGGAATACACACCCGCTTTGCTCAGGTAAGCATCTACAAATTTTGCATCGGCTGCAATACATTCATCCAATAACTGAATGGCTCTTGTATAATTTCTGCTGCGTGCTTCGTTGATGGCTTCGGCATATTTATAGCCCAGCTTTGTATTTACTTTGGTTGGATCGTACCACTGTGCGGAGGAAAAAAAACAGATGAATAAAGTAAAACAGGTGAGTATTGTTTTCATGCACATTGAATTTATGGTTCAATATACAAATGAATCAACAAAGCGAACGTTTCTGAAGCTATAAATTGCTGCTAAAGTGTGGTGCGTTTACGGTACATTGATGTACTTATGCAACTGCAAACTCAATTCCCATTTAGGATTTGCTTTGATGTAATCGATGACGAGTGGCGTCATTACTGCTGCTTTGTCCCACTCCGGTTGCAGATATAATTTACAGTTGGGCGAAACTTGGGCTGCATATTCTTCGGCCCACTTAAAATCAGATTTGTT
>CAYMSG010000583.1:0-2024 GCA_964392955.1 uncultured Chitinophagaceae bacterium
CTTTCATTTTGGGTATTCTCGGTATTGTATTTCACTATTCAAAACATAAAAAAGATACACTCATCGTTGGATTGTTATTCTTCTTCACCGGCTTGGCCATTGTACTGTATTTGAACCAGGCAGGTCCGCAGCCACGTGAACGTGATTATGCATATGTTGGAAGTTTCTATGCATTTGCGATCTGGATCGGTCTTGGATTTTTCCAGGTAAAAGAATGGATGGAAAAATTGATGAAAGGTGCAGTTGGTTCGTATGTGGCTGCTGCCTTATGTTTCTTAGGTGTGCCTGCATTGATGGCTGTTCAAAACTGGGATGATCATGACCGCAGCAAAAAAACAATTGCTCCTGATCTGGCTACCAATTATCTTGAAAGTTGTGCACCCAACGCCATTTTATTTACAGTAGGCGATAATGATACCTATCCACTCTGGTATGCACAGGAAGTAAAAGGAATTCGTCCGGATGTGCGTGTAATCAACACCAGTTTATTGGGAACCGATTGGTATATCAATCAGCTCCGTTACAAAGTAAATGAAAGTGATGTGATCGATGTGATCTGGAATGAAGATCAGATTGCCGGTGATAAACGCAATGTAACCTATCATATTCCGGTATCACAAACTGATACTGCATATTATGATCTCTACACCATGATGAAAGACCAGGTAGGCAGTGATGCAGAAAATAAAATGTATCGTTCACAAGGCGGCGAGCTCATCAACTATTTCCCTGCCAACCGCTTTAAAGTACCGGTAGATCCGAATGTAGTTCGTAACAACGGAACTGTAACGGCAACCGATAGTATAGTGAGCGAATTACGTTTTACAGTGCCGAAAAGTTATCTCTTTAAAAATGATGCAGCGATCCTCAACATCATTGCTGCGAATAACTGGAAACGTCCCATCTACTTTACACAACCGTATCAACTTGGCTTTGATGAGTTTTTGCGCCAGGATGGATTGACGTTCCGTTTGGTGCCTGTGCCCAATGCAAGAGGTACCGCCAATGTAGACTGGATGTTTGATAAAGTGATGAACAAGTTTAAGTATGGTGGCGCACAAAAGGAGAAAGTGTATTTCGATGAGGAGAACCGCAGGCACATGGTGAACATCCGTAATGCACATACCATTCTTGCGATGAACCTGATTGCTGCCGGCCGTAAGGAAGATGCAAAGAAAGTGTTGCAACGTGCCGATCAGATGATGAAAGATAAAAATGTACCGTATGCAATGGCATCACGTTATGGGAACGATCATAACGAGAAGAGCTTCTACTTTGCGGTTACTGCTTTCCAGGCGGGTGATATTGAGTTGGGCAAACGTATTATGGAAGCTGTGAAAAAAGATGCTCAACAGCAAATGGCCTTTTACGAATCGCTTACAAGTGGCGATGGCGCAACTCCTTCTGAATACGAATACCAGATGGCAAAACAACTGGTGGAAGGAATTGATAATGCGTTGAAGCAATATACACAGGCGGGAGGCACGCCTCCGCAAGACACACTTCAAAATAAAGAAGTGCCGCAAACGATCAAAAACACAACGGATACGCAGAAATAAAAAACAAACCCCCGAAATTTTCGGGGGTTTGTTTTTTAATAAGCCCCGGTAGCGGTAAGGATGAATAGAGCGTGCTTACGGCACGCAACCCCTCATATATTGGTTTTTCTACCGATGGCATGTGCCTACAGCACAGTTTTTATATTTCGCAGAGGTTTGTACTAAAACTTAAATGCAGACAATATGCTAACTGTGTTTTGTTCCGTAGGTGCGACTGATTTTCTGATTGTAGCAATAAATAGTGCGTGCCTACGGCACGCAACCCTTGGATGCTGTCTACCGATAGTGTGTGCCGATTGCACAGATCGTTTTTGTTTGAAAATTCTTGTAACCAGATTGAAGTGCTATGGATGCACTAATTGTCTTTTGTTCCATCGGAACAGTATGTCGGTAGAAAAATACAAATACATTTTCCGTGCCGTAGGTACGGTCTGTTGGGAGAACATTGGCACATTCAACAATTAA
>CAYMSG010000584.1:0-2021 GCA_964392955.1 uncultured Chitinophagaceae bacterium
ATTAGCTTGTTTATTTGTAGGTGCCATGATTCCGTTCATCTTCTCTTCACTCGCCATTCGTGCAGTAGGTGAAGCTGCCATGAGCATGGTGGAAGAAGTGCGCAGGCAGTTCCGTACCATTCCCGGTATTATGGAAGGTACAGGCAAGCCTGAATACGATAAGTGTGTAGCGATCTCTACCGAAGCATCGATCAAAAAAATGTTGTTGCCGGGTGCTATTACCATTGCGTCGCCATTGATCATTGGTTTCACCATGGGACCTGAGGCATTGGGTGGTTTCCTCGCCGGTGCAACCGTGAGCGGTGTGCTGATGGGTATGTTTCAGAACAACGCCGGTGGTGCCTGGGATAACGCCAAGAAATCATTTGAGAAAGGGGTGGAAATTAACGGTGAAGTATTCTATAAAAAATCAGAACCACACAAAGCATCTGTAACAGGTGATACTGTGGGTGATCCGTTTAAAGATACTTCAGGTCCATCCATGAACATTCTCATAAAACTGATGTCGATCGTTTCATTGGTAATTGCTCCTACCCTTGCACAGATGTATGGCACAGGTGGTTATGGTCATACTGCAACAGTTGATATAAAAATTGAGCAAAAAACGGAAGCAGACGGAACAAAAACCGTGACATATGAAAACCCCTTCGTAGCTGCACTGGTGGCGGATGGGGTTGTTACGACTGAATCGTTTACTGTTGAACTGAAGAACGATGAATTGAGTATTAACGGAGCTGCACAACCGAAAGAAGTGCTGGAAAAATACCGTTCGCTCCTCAACGGAAAAACGGAACTGAAAATAGATGTGAATACAGAAAAAGAATAATCTGTTTTTGATTCTTTTTGTTTGCTTTAGCAAATGAATAAGCAACAAGAACGCCCTCCGCATTCAGCGAAGGGCGTTCTTGTTTTAATCACTTCCTGTGTCATCTTATCCACAAAAAAACAGTTTGGAATGATGTTTGAAATAAATCGATATGACTTGGTAGATTTTTCTTCGAACAAAATAAAAATTGACTTTATGAAACTGAAATTCAGTACAGTCCTTTCCGGACTTGTAATCATGGCCGTAACAATGCTGGCAATCGGTTGTCAGAAAAATAACAGCAACGGTAATAAGCCCCGCTTACAGGTTCGTTTAACGGATGCTCCCGATCCCAATGTGAAAGAAGTGTGGGTTGATATCCGGGAAATCAAGATCAAAATGGGCGACAGTGCCGAAATTACATTGGCTAACGCCTACCCCGGTGTTTATAATCTGCTTGATTTAACGAACGGTAAGGATACGATTTTGGCTGATGCTGACATTCCTGCCGGTCGCATTTCGCAGATACGTTTGGTATTGGGCGATAATAACTACATCATCACAAAAAATGATGAGCGTATAGATCTTACTACACCCAGTGCACAACAATCCGGTTTAAAAGTACAGATCCAGCAGGATGTAGCAGGTGGTATCCTTTACCGTTTAGTACTTGATTTCGACGCAGCGAAATCAATTGTAAAAGCTGGAAACAGTGGAAAGTATATTTTGAAACCGGTGTTGCGAGTATTGTCGTTTGTTTCATCCGGTGGCGCTGTAAAAGGTGTGGTTGCACCCGATTCAATTGTAACCTCCATTTATGCGATCAATGGTCCTGATACTGTAGCATCTACTTTTACGCAGATTGGAAACGGCAGCTACATGTTTAAAGACCTCGCAGCAGGAACGTATAATTTCTCCTACGTTCCAAACGATACCATTCACAAAACAGCAACCCGTTCCGTTCCTGTAACACTTGGCCAGGTAACCATCGTGGATACAGTAAAACTGGAAAAGCAATAATCTTCGTTTTTCAATGTCCGTAAAGGCCGCTCTTGATGAGCGGCTTTTTTTGTTCATGATGGTTGAGATGGGTCGGTGGGGACACCGACCATGGGGACGAAGTCAGTGTCTTCACCAGCCATGACAACCGTCGTCTTGGTTGTTAACTATTTCTGAAATATATGAATGGTTTTGGTTTTTACGAACGGGATCGTAT
>CAYMSG010000585.1:0-2016 GCA_964392955.1 uncultured Chitinophagaceae bacterium
GACCGAAGAACAAGCAAAAAAAGTACACATCATCTCCGCATTATTTGGGATTATAAGAGCTGATAATTATATACCTTATTATGATTTAGCTTTATCAGATTCTTTAGACGGCAACAACAATTTTGCAAGAAAATTTTGGAACGGAAAACTAGATAATATTATCAAAAAACTTTCAAATGAGAATACAATCATTTTTAACTTACTAAGTGATAATTACTCTGCTGTTTTCAGTGAAGAAACAAAACAACTATTAACCTCAACAGATATTGAGCGTAATAAAAACAACAGAAGTGATATGCCTATCAAAAATGGGATTTGGCTTAAAAATCATCTTTTTTAATTTGATTTAGTTTGTATTAAATAAATTTTACAATATGCCTGATGATTTAACAATCAGGCATATTGTAAAATTATCAATCTTCTAATCCCACCCAAAAAACAATAACACCGTATCATCTGCTTCCAAAAAACATTTGCTGAAAATTTTTGCTTTCAGATGTGTTTGTGCCAAAGGCATTTGCGTAAAGCCATTGGTTTGCAGGTAGTGCTGTACGTAAGGCAATGCGGCAATATCAGCAATCTCCAATACAGGGAGTACATCTTTTACTTCTTGTTTAGTAATAAAGGGTTTCAGCAATTGCAGCATTTCAGCATTACAGGCCCAGCCAAACAATCCTTTCAAACTGTTGTACTTGCTACAAAAATGGAGAGCTGCCTGTAACAACAGCAATCCTTCGGCGAAGAATACGGTTTCATCTGTTGCCCTTTTTTTTGTTTCACCGGTTGTATGTGGATTTGCTCTGACAAATTGATTTTGTCGTAACTCTTTGTGCTCACAATAATAGATAGCCATACCAGGCGAAGTATTGTAAAACAAATCGGGCAACCCGTAAATACCGGCTTCGGGATATGGGTAAGAGTAATACAGGCTCCGTTCATACCGCTCCCGTTCAAAATGAGTCACTGCATCAGTTACATTGTTCAGGCCAATGCCCAAAAGCGAAGCATTATTACGAAGAAAAGTAACGGCTTCTTCCACAAGGCAGTTGCCTGGTTGTTGCCGAACAAGATCGCTGATGAATAAACTAAACGGCTTTACAAATTTAGTTGCCATGTATGAAGGCTTAATGAGAGGATCTGCAATCATGTGTAATAGTTAAAAAAATGAAAGATCGAAAATGATTATTTCATACAATCCCAGTATTCAATTTCCTTGGGCCACTGCCCTTTAAACTTCCCAACCAGTTCCCAACTGTCTTTTGGTACTCCATATACATCAGTCATTACAAACCTTCCATGCAGCAGGTATTCGAGTTTGGCAGTTTTGTAAAACTGCATGGCACGTACATGGAGTTTAGACGGAATAGTAGCAACATTCACTGCATTTTCAAACCATATTTCCTCATGCCAGTCTTTCGGTTTGAATTGGAATTGAAGCAACAGTTGATTCCGTTCGTAAATCATGGTTGCTTTTACATCATACCACACTATCTGCCGATCTTCGGGATTCAATCCTTCTATGGCATTTTGTAAACGGATAAATCCACGTAAACAGGGAGGCTTGGCGATCTGCATATATTATTTTTAATGTAAACATGGTATGGTGGGGCAACTGATAAACACAATGTTTCTGTTATCCAGGCTTCCTTTAATTCTTGCAGCCAATTCCCAGGTTTCTGTACCACCTGTTTTCAGGAACCGCACATAACTTCCTTTGAACAAATAATCGTCTTCACCCAGTTCAATCAGCCGGTCGGTAAGCAAATTGTCAAGGTCAATCTCCATGCTGCTTAAGTCATGTACAACTGGAATCTTAACTTTAGAAAATGGATGCTCCAGTGAAAATGAAATGATTGTTGTTTCCGCATCCTGTTGTAAATGGCCTTCGGTGGTTAGAACCTGGCCGTCAGCTGTATATACATCATCTTCATCAGCTTTGTATTTGTACTGCAACAGAAATGGAATGTGGAGTACCGCTTTATTCATGCGGCAAAGAAAAGAGGCGTGGTTGTAATG
>CAYMSG010000586.1:0-1988 GCA_964392955.1 uncultured Chitinophagaceae bacterium
ATCTTCCGCATTTACGGTGTATGGCTGGTAAGCAGGATTATCGCTCACCAATGTGAGTTTATTTTTACTGCGGTTGCTTTTTAATACACGCTTGTACACTACGCCTTCTGATTTACTGAGAATGATGTACGCATTGTTATTTTTTACATCATCAAGGTTGTGCACCTTCTCCCCTACAATTACGCTGCCGCTGGGCGTTGGCAACATACTATCCCCCACAATTTCAAAGGCACGGTAGGTGCCACCACTAAGCATGGGTAATGTAAAGGTGTTGAGTTCGTCCAGAAATTCCGGATCGGCATAGCCGTTGAGATAACCGGCGGCGGCTTTTACCGGAACAAAATGGATCACATTGTGTTCGCTGGCCATCTTCATCATACGGCGTTTGGACAAATAGCTGCCTTTTGTTTCGCTGAGATCTTTGCGTAACAGATCATCAATACTTACTTTGAACAGATCACTTACGGTTTCGAGCACGTCGTAGTTCGGCTCTGCACGTTCTTCTTCATACGCACCTACAAGCGAACGCTTGATACCGATCTTTTGTGCAAATTCTTCCTGTGTCCATCCACGCAATTTGCGCAGGTATTTGAGGTTTTGATTGGCAACGGCCATGGTCTGCTAATTTTATTGGAGCGAATATACTAATTATTTTAGTTTGACAAAAAATGTTTTTTTTCCGCCAGATGTTGGGATTAAATTTTAGCTACAGATACACGCAAATGAACACAGAGAGAAATTAAAAGCTGCCGTATCGGTGTGTGAAGTCAGGCCGCTCAAAGCGGCCAGACTGAGTAGATAACAAAAACCATTTCGTTAAGAATTTCTTCTTTCAATTCAGCACAGATATTTCTTCGCTTAGAAATACTTGCTGAACAAATGTGGATGTAAGCATTTTGCCAACTCCCCAATAAATCAGACTTTTACGTGAGCCGACACAAGTGGAATAATATTGGCACTGTAAAAGTGTGTCCTTCGACAAGCTCAGGATAAACTGCCAATGCAGCTCCATAATAATACCTTTGCCGGTAACAAAAAGAACCAGGGAACTGAACGAACATGGCGAAAGCAAAAAAAACAAAAGAACAACCCATCATCCTCATCACCAACGACGATGGCGTAACAGCACCAGGCATCCGTAATCTGGTGGAAGCAGTAAAAGATCTTGGAAAAATTGTAGTGGTTGCACCCGATAAACCGCAAAGCGGAATGGGACATGCCATTACCATTGGTTTTCCATTACGGTTGCAGCGTGTGCATATTATGGATGATGTGGAAACCTGGCAATGCAGCGGCACACCGGTTGACTGTGTAAAACTGGCGGTTGACAAAGTATTGCACCGCAAACCAGACCTTTGTTTGAGTGGCATTAATCACGGTGCCAACCACAGCATCAATGTAATTTACAGCGGTACTATGAGTGCGGCTATTGAAGCAAGTATTGAAAGCATTCCGTCAATTGGTTTTTCATTACTGAATTACAGCATGGAAGCCGATTTCAGCGGAGCAAAAAAATATGCCCGTTTACTGGTGGAGCAATTGCTGAAACGGAAGCTGGACAAGCATTTTTGCCTGAATGTAAACTTTCCCAATGTAGATGAAAGCCTGATCAAAGGCGTAAAGGTTTGCCGGCAGGCATATGCCAAATACGTGGAAGATTTTAATGAGCGGAAAGACCCCGCCGGGAAAAACTATTACTGGCTTACCGGCGAATTTAAAAACTTCGATAAAGGAAAAGATACCGATGTTTGGGCACTGGAACACAATTTTGTGAGTGTAGTTCCCGTTCAATTCGACCTCACCCATTATAAACTAAAAGAGGAATTAGAAACCAAACTGAAATTCTGATGCTGAAACTTGACAAACTGCCCTTTGGAATTGTATTGGGCGCCCTCGCTCCCATTCTTGGCCTTGTGATCTACTATTTGCTGAAAGCTCCTTCCATTACGTTTGGAGAGTTTGTAGAATATTTCTTTAAAACAAAAGCA